>JALHRK010000333.1 GCA_022841505.1 Saprospiraceae bacterium
CAAACTAATTCGCCTTTTTTTTGCCCTGAGGCGAACGGGAGAGGTGACACTTTTCCAATAGGTGTTACCTCTTGGTTGGCAATGCAAAGCGGTGACACCTTTTTAGAAAGGTGTCACCTCTGTCACCTCCTACACCACTTTAGCGACTTTAAATTTTCTCTCGTATGGCGTTGAAATTCAAACGAGTGCTGCTCAAACTGAGCGGCGAATCCCTCATGGGTGATCAATCCTTCGGCATTTCGGCAGAAATGGTCCACCACTACGCCGCTGAAATCAAAGGTTTAGTTGACCTCGGCGTACAGGTTGCCGTCGTTATCGGGGGTGGAAATATTTTCCGGGGTCTTCAGGCAGAAGCGTCCGGTATCGAACGGGTTCAGGGCGACTACATGGGGATGCTCGCGACAGTCATCAACGGCATGGCGCTCCAAAGTTCGCTGGAAGGGCTGGGCGTTTACACCCGGCTCATTTCCGCCATTGAAATGAAACAAATCGCGGAGCCTTATATCCGCCGCCGCGCCATCCGCCACTTAGAAAAAGGCCGCGTTGTGCTTTTTTCGGCAGGCACGGGCAGTCCGTACTTTACCACAGATTCCGCCGCAGCCCTCCGTGCGAATGAAATCAACGCCGATGTGATTCTGAAAGGCACCCGCGTTGATGGCGTCTATTCTGCCGATCCGGAAAAAGACCCGACTGCAGTTAAATTCGACCACATATCTTTTGCTAAAGTCATCAGCATGGGCCTCGGCGTGATGGACATGACCGCCTTCACCCTTTGCCAGGAAAACAACCTGCCCATCATCGTGTTCGACATCAATGGCCACGACAACCTGAAGCGCATTGTGAACGGGGAGCGGATTGGTACGTTGGTGGAGGGGTGATGAAAGAAGGGGCAAATTGGCAAGGAGCAAGGGGCAAAACCTATCCTTCACAGCAATATAGGACAAAGGATTATAAACTTTTGAGCAATCCAGATGTAGTTATTTCAGGTAACTTTGTCAAATCAAGGCTTCCTGAATGATGAAATATTGGCTTCTATTTAGTGCCGGTCTGTTTTTTTCGCTTTGCGCAAATGGCCAGAGCGCCCTGAAGTTGTCCGGAAAATCTCTTCCCCAGTTGCAGGCGGAATCACAGGAAACGCTACTTCCCAATACCTGGTTGCCTAAAACAGGCATGCCCCGTTTTGGGGTTGTAGCTCCCTCCTACCCTACCCTGCGGGAAAGCCTCGCCATCAGTACGCCGCCAAAAGCCTGGCGCTATTGTGATTTGGCCCTGTTTTGCAAACTGGAAGTCCGCATGGAAAAGGCGGTCAAGTTTCCTTTTAAGGTGCGACTTGGCGAGACTCAAGAAGTGGAACGCAGGGAAGGAAAACTGAAAGATGGCACCAATGAATCCCATTAGTGGCCTGCCTTTATAGTCCAATAGCTGCGTTACACTTACCCAACGCGCTTATAATTTCACACTCAATCCTATCGCTCCCTGCAAAGCTCCGATATTGAATTGATTCGTAAAATCACTTTGAATTCTCTCTTCCAGGGGCGCTATTGGATTATCCAGTTTCGTACGCTCCGCAACAACGGTATAAACCCTGACAGGTAATTTTATTTCAAGCATACCTTATTGCACCTTAACGTAAGACCATGATCGTAGCGCAGCCGTTCCCTTTTTTACTTTCCTTTAATGCATAATGCCGTTTTCCAAGACCCGCAATTTCCACTTCCCGTTGTATGGTTTCTTCAAACCGGGCCGGACAGCGCTCCGAATGAAAAGTAATGCGGAGCCTGGCCCTGGGTGATTGTTGTACGATTTGCGCAATGCTCCAAAAGTAGCGGTTGCAGTAGTGAACAACGCCGTCGGTCGTTTTAAATAAATGACGTTCCAACTCGCCGTCTTCCAGATCTTTGTTCAGGTTTGCTGTTTGTTCGGTTAACCAACGCTCGTGTTCCGCCTCTCCAGCCACAGGAGACGCCAGCAATTCCAATTCCGGCATACCGGTCTGACAATCACAAGGCACCAAAGGAGAAGCGGCGTCTATGAGGATATTGCCGTTATAAGCTTCGCCATTGGCAGAAGTAGCCGCGAGGATGAGGTAATCGAACGCTTCTTCGGGTCGAAGTATTAAATCAAGTTGTTGCCATTCCGTTTCCATAATTGTTTTAGAGCGCGCCAACACCACAACGGCTTCGCAGTGCCGATGCGCGCCCAACACCGCCAATTTCAGCGGAAGCGTAAAGGGAGCGGGTTGTCCGGTGAGGCGGCTAAAGCTGGAGTATTGTTCCGAGCGGGCGGCAAAAATCCGGAAGGCGTAGCACTGACCCGGCTGGAGCGGCGCGGCAAGTCGTTGGCCGAGTTGTTCCTCCGTGCCATTGTCGCGGGCGACCATCCCTACGTAGGTTTGTCCGTCTTTAGGGAGGGTCTCAACGCCATAGAAACCGCCGGGGTGAATATCTGGCGGCGTTTCGCCAAAATTGCCGCAATAAAACCACCCGATGGGCGGTTTACCGAAATCCGGCAGGTCTTCAAAAGATGGATTTTGAAATGGACGCGGCTGCTGGGCGATGCTGGCAAAAGACACCGTGATTGCAGGCAATGTGCTTCCCAAAATAGTCCGTAGGATGGTATGTAAATACAGCCCCTTCAAAGCGCGCATTTTCCGATCCCGACAAAAATGGCAATCCAAACCAGGCCTTTGATAAAAAAGAACAGAAAGCCTGCAACACCGAGGCGTTTGAGCCATGTTTTGGTGGAAGATTCCTTCATATATTTTGTAATATTTAGTGTTAGTCAGTGTCTGTTCTTTAGAGTTCGAGAGCAAGGCATGTTTGGCCCCAAAAGCGTGAGTTTACTCGCGTAAATGACCGATTTTGGGGCCAAACATAACGCAGCTATCGGACTATAAAGACAGACACTATTTAGTCTATTTTCCTTTCCCCTGCAACAATACCAGCACCGTATAAAACAAAATTTTAAAATCGAGTGCCAGCGACATATTTTCGATGTAGAGAATATCGAATTTTAAACGCTGGATCATTTGATCAACGTTTGAAGCGTAGCCATATTTTACCTGCCCCCAGGAGGTTATTCCGGGGCGCACCTTCAGCAGGTGTTTGTAATGCGGCGCCCGTTGCAAAATGAGGTCAATATAGTATTGTCGTTCCGGGCGCGGCCCCACGAGCGACATATCGCCCAGTAACACATTGGCAAACTGGGGCAATTCATCCAACCGCCATTTACGCATCACAGCGCCCCAGGGCGTGCAGCGGTTGTCGTCGTCGTGCGAGAGCTGAGGGCCGTTGGCTTCTGCATTGGTGTGCATGGAGCGGAATTTGTAAATATTAAATGGATGGCCGTTCAATCCGATGCGCTCCTGTTTAAACAAAATCGGCCCTGGTGATGACAATTTCACACGAATAGCCACGTACAAATATAAAGGCAACAACAACAGCAACAGCAGCAGGGAGGCAAAAACATCAATCAGGCGCTTCACCAAACGCTGCCACTTGGGCATCAGGTCGCGGCGGATTTCGATCAGCACCGCCCCGAAAACATGGTTCATTTTTACGGTGCCGAGGATGATGTCGTACATATCCGGGATGATTTTGACCAAAAACTGGTCATCAAAATCAAACAGGATGTTCAGAATTTCGCTCAGGCGGTTGTGTTCGGAAGTTTCTATGGCAATAATCACCTCCTCCACCTCATGTTGCCGAACGATGTCAGCAATATTTTCAATTTTGCCAACTTTGGGAAGGTGAACGGATAACTCATTGGTATTCCGGCCATTGGCATCAATAAATCCAACAAACCGGTAGCCCAGTCCTTTTTTTCGCCCGGTGATTTCCCGATACAGGTCCAGCGCGTTTTGATTGCCCCCGATAATCAGGGTATTATACGTCACCAACCCTGCTTTCAACCGGCGGCTGGCACGCGTGAGGAGCACCATGCGCATGGTCGCCGTGAAGAAAAAATGCAGCAGGAAAAGGGCAAAAAAGGAAGTGTAGTAGGTGCGGTAATTGGTGACAAAATCGTCAAGAATCAGGGTGAAAAACAAAAAAATAACCCCAAAAAAACTGAGAAACAAGGTTCGGGTCAGGGTGGCCAATCGCGACAGGCGATAAATATCTTTGTACTGATCAAATATGGAATAAAACAAAACCCAACCCGTTGGAATGATCAATACGCCGTACCAAAAGTTGGGATCGTACAATTCTTCCCAGCCTAAGGGTTGATCTTCCAGCCGTTTCCGGTAAAAGAAAAAACACGCCCAGGCAGTCATTGCCATCAGGAAGTCTGCGACCTTGTAAAAAAAGGTATCCGCCAAACGGCGCCTGCTGGTCATGTCCATTTTTTTTATGCTTTGCATCTCCCGCAGCGGCCGGGACACGAAGCTGATTTTGTCCTACTGAACGCTGCAATTCCCTTCGGCAGGCCACGTACCCTTGCCGGCAGCGCAAAGTAGATGAATTTAGAAATGTACCAACTTAATATTATCTAACCAAACTTTTGCATTGTTCAAGGTTGGTTTATCGTTTTCAGATGGTATAAATGCTTGAAAAACAATTTGATAAGAATCAAAATCTCCGTCAAAAATCATTTCTGTGAGGTTGAAATAAATTTTATTCCATTCATCTTTGGGCAAAAATCCGGGATCGAACAGGGTTGACGTTCCGCCAATCCCTCCACCATCTAAGTGGCCAATCACGCCAAAAATGACCGGTACTTCCGATTTGTAATTCACTTCTAAGTACACATAGGCGCCTGTTTTTAGCAAATCCCGGTACTCATTGAGGGTGGCTAATTCTAAAAATTGTTTTGCCGTATCAAGTGTAATCAGGGCAGAGGACTGGCCTTCAAAAACGTCTTCCGCAGAAATTTGTATACCCGTTGCCCCCGCTGGTCGGCGCACATCGCGAAATTGATGGTCCGCTGTCTCAAATGGCTCAATGAAGGCGAACTTGGTATTCGACCGATACTGGGTCGTTGGGCGGATGGTATCCGTTTCATTCGCCTTCAGGTCAACCGTAATTTCATAGGATTCATAAAATGGATAGATTTCCGGGGTGGCATTGATGCCGTTGTCTTTCATGCCGGCATCGAGCGTCAGCACGTGTTGACCACCCTCCAGCACCGGAATCAAAGCAGGCAGGCTGTATACACCCAAAAAATTGCCATCCACGCTCAGCCAGACGTCCGTAATTTTATGAGAATTTGAACCTTCAATTGCCGGATTGGTGGTCAGTTCAAAACCGGTGACATATAAATATGCCGGCGTTTCTTCGTCCGGATTGATCAGGTCGCAGCCGCTCCAGAGCGCTATGGCTGCGAAACTGCCTACGGCCCACAATTTCATGTAGTTTTTCATTGACTTAAATTTTGATTTTCAAAGCTTTATTCATCCTCTTAGGAGGATCGTAAATTCAATCGTTTACCAAAAAAAATTGCCTTTTGCCCTCCCGCTGGTACGGGACAGGTTTTGCCCACTTGCCTATTGCTAATTTGCCCCTTGCTCTATTACGCCGTTTTTTCAATCTCCTCAATAATCCGGTACGCCAATTTTAAGGCTTCATAGCCGTCCATGATGCTCACCTTGGGCGTTGTACCAGCCTCAATGCTGCGGGCAAACGTTTCCAACTCCATGCGGATGGCGTTCACCTGTTCGATTTCCGGCGCGTGAATGTGTAACAGTTTTTCTCCCACCGGCGTTGACAATTCCAATAAATTGGCATCCGGCGGCAAATTCGCTGCCCCTTTTTCGTATAAACGCACCACCTGCGCCTTTTTTTCAAGAAAATCTAAGCTCACATACGCGTCCTTCTGAAAAAGACGAACCTTCCGCATTTGTTTAAGAGAGATGCGACTGGCAGTAAGGTTGGCTACACAACCGTTTTTAAATTCAATCCGGGCGTTGGCAATGTCCGGGGTTTCGCTCACCACGGCCACTCCGCTGGCGCTGACGGATTTTACTTCTGAACGTACCATGCTGAGAATGATGTCAATGTCGTGAATCATCAGGTCGAGGATGACCGACACGTCCGTGCCCCGGGGGTTAAACGCAGCCAACCGATGGGCTTCGATGAACATGGGTTGCAGCGTCATATCTTCCAGCGCCAGCAAGGCTGGATTGAAGCGCTCCACGTGTCCCACCTGAACCTGAACGCCCCGTTCGTTGCTCAGCTGCACCAAGGCATCGGCTTCCGCCAATGTATGGGTCAGCGGTTTTTCAATAAACAGGTGTTTCCCTTTCCGGATCGCCAGGGCGGCCATTTCGTAATGGTAAATCGTCGGAGTCACAATATCTACGACATCCACCGCATCCATCAGGGCTTCCGCACTTTCAAAACAAGGAATTCCAAGGCTTTCAGAAACCTGTTTTGCAGCTAGAGGATCCGGATCGTAGAAACCTGCAAGCTGATAGGTTTCAGCAGCTAATTGAATGCACTTCAGGTGTATTTTGCCGAGGTGCCCGGCACCGAGAACGCCAATTTTCAACATTATTTTGAGTGTGTTTTTATTAATTTTTTACCACATAGGTTTTTCTTTACCACATAGTTTACATAGGGATTTTCACATAGCGCACATAGGGGGCTGACTTAGCGGGACAGAACACATAGCGGCAGTTATGTGATCTATTGTGTTTTCACTATGTGCCTATTGTGGTAAAATACTTTCATCGGAAATACATCAGAATACCGCCAAACAGGGTAATGAGGGCGATGAGTACGGTTGCCATGCGGATAGAATAGCGCAGGTGTTGTACAAAAACTTCAATATCCGCCTGCATGTGCGGGTATTTCGGGTAAATCTCCGCTTTCATTTTTTCCCTGTTGAACAAGTGCGCAGCGCCGAATTCCACCCGGTTTTGCACCAATTTTTTATAGGTTTTCAGGACTTTCACCCTGAAATAGACATTCAGAAACACCATCGCCGCAAAAAGCGAAAGGACGATTGTTATGAGCAAAACATACATTTCTTTCTCCAGTTGATTAGTGGGGGCAAAAGTAGCCAATTCCTTTCGCCAACCCGAAAAGCCTTCGCTAAAATTCATCCGACTGACAAACATTTGTATTTTTGACCGTACGGGCTGAAATTTCAGTCCCTAATGCACGGACTGAGAATTTTCAGCCCATAAAGTACGGGCTGAAATTTTCAGCCCCTAACCAATAAAACGAATCGCTTAA
>JALHRK010000334.1 GCA_022841505.1 Saprospiraceae bacterium
ATGCTCGCCAAAGAAGCGCTTTTGGGCGGCGGCTATTACGCAGAATACCGAACAGACGACGCCCGCCTGACTGTGGAGACCCTGAAAACGGCTGTGCAGTTCAGGGCCACTGTCCTCAATTATGCACAAGTTGAAAACATGTTGTACACGGATCGGGTGGTTGGGGTACGTTGCAAAGACCAACATACCGGTGAACTGTTTGATGTGGAAGGGCTATGTGTGGTAAATGCGGCAGGCCCGTGGGTGGACCAGTTGCGGGAATCAGATCATTCACGCTATGGCAAACACCTGTTCCTTTCCAAAGGCGTCCATATTGTCGTGCCCCGGGAACGTTTGCCGATTCGGCAGGCCGCTTATTTCGATGCGCCTGACGGACGCATGATTTTTGCGATACCCCGACACCGCGTAACGTACATCGGCACGACCGACACGCCCTACGAGGGAAGCCCGGACCGAATCAGTGTTTTGCGGGAAGACGTTGATTACCTCCTTGATGCAACGAATAATAGGTTCCCGAAAGCGGAATTGAGCGTTCAGGATGTGGAGTCGAGTTGGGCGGGTTTGCGCCCGCTGATTTATGAAGAAGGGAAATCGGCGTCAGAAATGTCGCGTAAAGATGAGATTTTTTGTTCGCCAACCGGCTTGATTTCCATTGCAGGCGGCAAATTGACGGGCTTTCGCAAAATGGGCGAAAAGGTGGTCAACCTCGTAGCCGACCGGCTAAAAGCCGAACACGACAAAAATTTCATGATTTCCTTTACCGATAAAATCCCGTTGCGGGGCGGCTATTTCCGCGACGCCGCAGAAGTGAACCGCTACCGGCAGGAATTGGCTGTTCGGCTGAATGTTTTACAATTACCCGCCTGGCGCGCCGATTACCTGGTGGCGAACTATGGCCGCCAAGCAGATGCCATTCTGGAGCAGATGTTTGCTTATCCCCATGCGCCGGAAACTTCGCTGGCTTGTGCGGAAGCCTGGTTTGCCATCCATCAGGAAATGGCGCTTGAGCCGCTCGATTTTTTTGAGCGCCGCAGTGGGCGGTTGTATTTTGACCTGCCGGGCATTGCCCCGGTTCAGGAAGCGGTACTGGCCGTTTTTGTCCAGGCTTTTCAATGGGATTCTGCTACCCTCCGCAAAAAACGACAAAACCTCGAAGATGCGGTCTTCGAGGCTTCGTGCGCCTTTTTGTCGGTTAAGGCAGAGGCGGTTTAAGGGTTTCATGCTTACGTGTCGGACACTTCCAAAGTGTCCGACACGTAAGCATGAAACCTTTAAACTACAATTTCTGGAAAAACAATTCTTCTAAATGTTCGGTGTTGTCATCGCGCAGTTTGATCAGGTTGTCCGTCCGTTCGATGAGCAGCCAGTCGTCGGTTGCATTGCTTAACGGTTTTACAGCGCCCAGATTGATGATCAGCTTGTTGCTGCTGGAACTGTGTTGCCAGGTTCCATTGGTCGTTACGCCGCCCTTCACGGCTTCCAAAACGCCATCGCTTTTGAAGTTGAACGTGTATCCTGCAAAGTCGTTCGTTTCGTCTTTGTCTTTGTCCCAGTAATAAGAAACCTTCCATTGGCCGGTTCCGTCGGTTAGCACATCTGGCAGGTTGCCTGCCGGTGAATTATCATCATTGCTGTTGGAGCATCCTGCAGCGATAATCGCGAGGAACAATCCGAATAATTGAAAGAAGCGTGTTTTCATGTTCTGTACTTTTTATGACACAAGTATAGGGATGAAAACAGGCAGGCTCCAACTATAAGGTGCTGAACGGGTAAATGGAGGTGTTGAGTGGGTAAAAAGCGAGGGGCAAGTGGCAAAAGGCAAGTGGGCAAAAGGGCAAGTAGGCAAATGGGCAAGTAGGCAAGAAGCAAATTTGCCTCTTGCCTCTTGCGAGTTTGCCCCTTGCCAACTTGCCTATTTATATGCTTCAAGCAATGTCATCACCCTCCGAGCCCGATCTAAAGCCTCGGTGTAGCGTTTTTCCTGAATTTGGATGATGCCGTAAACACTGAAGGCCATGTTTCGAAATTTATAATCCTTCAAAATTTCGTTTGACTGGCCCTGGAAAAAGGTGCCCTGATCAATTTCAGTCATCATATATTTCGCGACGTAATCGCGGACGAAGGATTCGGCGCGTTCGTTTTCCTGATAAAGCAGTTCATATTTGTCGTAATGGTCGAGCAGCGCTTTTTTGAGCTCGAAAGATTTAATGAGTTTGAGGTCGCCGGTATTGATGAGGGTGTTCACCGTCGCGTCCTGCGCATTGAAGTAGGGAAAAATGGAGCGCTTGAAAAAGCTGGCGGCTATGGTGTCGCGACCAGGCAGTTCGCGGTAAAAATGGGGCATCAGCGATTGCTGGAAAGCCAGATTTTTGCGCAGGACGTTCAGGTTTTCGGTCATTTCCACCGTATCGGCAGCAAGGTCTGCCTGCAAACTGATCCGATAGTCCTGAAGCAGGGAATGGTTGCTGCGATTCTGCGCCCAGTTGTTCAGGGCAAAGGCGATCAAAATGCCCGTCACCACAATGAACAATTCCTTGAGCAAATCGCGCCAGTTGAGGGATTTTAATCGGATTCGGAGCATGGTTATTAGGTATTGGTTATTTGTTACTGGTAGGGGTTGATCGTTGATCGTTGATTGTTGTTCGTTGCTGTTGTAGCAACCAACTGACAACGAACAAAAGTAAAAAGGAACTGCAATCATCATCACATCGCGAACCTAACGAACAACGAGTAACCGACAACGAACAACCTTCCTTTAAGCTCCCCTTCGGTGGTTAAGATGCTGACGATACCAACCGCTCAATTCCCTGCACCACTTCCAGCCAGGCCTGATCCCGGTCACCGTAAGAGCTCACCGGTTTTGCTTTGGAAGGCAGGCCGTTCAATTTGCCGAAAGGCGTATCTTCCCAACTGCAGGGGCGCAACACAATCGGAACCACAGTGGCCGATTTTTGGTCATGCCGCTCCATCGCGGTTTTGATTTCCACGTCCCAAATGTAGTCGGTGGACAAAAAGTCGGCGCTGATCAACAACAGGATGATGTCGGCTTCTATTAACTGGGTTTTGATGACGCCGTCCCATGCTTCACCCGGCAGGATTTGGTGGTCGTCCCAGGCGGCTATTTTGCCTTTGCGGCGCAAGACAGAGAGGTGGCGCAACAATTGCTCCAGATATTCGCGGTCGAATTTGGAATAAGAAAAAAAGATTTTTTTGGCGCCTGCTGTATTTTGGGCGGGCGTTGGAGGAGTGGTGGTGGTTGCCGGATTTCCGGATTGCGTATGGGATTGCGGTACATTAATGTGGATGGGGCTGCCCTGCACGCCCTGAATAACAATGTTCCCGTTCCCCGTCACCTGCGCCGAATTGCCGGTAGTTGACGCCCCGGTTGGGGGGGCGGACTGCCCATCGGCTTCGACCATATCGGTAAAGGCAAGCAGCGCAGAAATGATCTGATTGGAACGCACCGTTTTGTCCGAAAATCCGATGATGCCCATCATTTCTTCGCGGCGCAGGGTATTCCATTGAAATTCCAGCGTCACGAGGTCGTTTTCCTGCGGCAAGGCGCTTCTCAGGGCAGCAAAAGCATCCGCAATCCGGTTGCTGCTGATGAGTTTTTTGATGGCTGCTTGGTCTGGCATAAGTTTAGAGCTTGTTCGGGAATTCCTCAATTGGCTGTGGGTGGTAAATTTTGTTTTATACTTCGTTGAATTTTTTCGCCATAGCTGCTGGCTATGTCTGCAAAATTCGCCTCGTCTAAAATAAAATTTCCTCACCCTCGCTCAATCAGGAAATCCCGATCAAGCTCTTGATACAATTGAGGCGTCAAAATAAACGTTTTTTCTGTTCAAAAAATACGCTTCACATGAAAAAGACCTTGCGCAACTGCCTTTCGGGCGGATTCTTCCTGCTGTTTGTCTTGTTTGCCACCCCTGTTTCCGCTCAAAAAGTCGGCATGGGCGTCCAGTTGGGGCGGCCCAGCGGATTAACGCTCAAAATTCACAAACCCTCGGCCATGTCGGTGGACATACTCGCCGCCTGGGATCTGGACGATTTTTTCTTTGTGAATGTCCACGGCCTTTGGGAAAAACCCATTTCCGGCGATGGGAAATTTCGGTTCTTTTATGGTCCAGGCGCTTTCCTCGGCGTTTACGATGACGACCGCGGCAATCGTTTTGGCGATGACGAAATCAGCGTCGGCGTCAGTGGCAGCCTCGGACTTTCAGCCTGGATTGACCGCCTGGAGTTGTACCTGCAAGTTACGCCGCGGGTGGCGGTGCTGGAGCGGACGGAGGCAGATGTGGGTGGGGGATTTGGGTTAAGGTTTTATTTTTAGGGTGGGGGCGCTACGTTCTCTGCGCACGAAAATTTCACACAACGGCACAACGGACACTACGCAGGATGAGCAAAAACGGCTCGTTGTGATCGTTGTGCCGTTGTGTGAAACAAAAAAATTTGTTGTGTGAAATGCCTGGGGAAGGTTGCTATAAATATCTCCGAATAACCCTCACGACCTCCTCCACCGGCCATTGCTCAACCGCATGCCTTGCCCCTTCCAACACCTCAAACCGCGCCCCCGGAATCCATTCCGCAGCCTGCACCGCCTCTTCCCGGCGCACCATTTCATCCGCATCGCCCAAAACGACGGTGACCGGAACCGGGATGGCGCGCAGGGCAGTTTCGTCCAAAGGACAGTGTGCTCCAAGATAGCGCATCATACCCGCCGTTTTTTCCAACACCGTCCGCCAGCGCGATTCCCCGTGCCGTTGTTGCAGCGCTTTCGCGAAAGCGGGTACTTTTTCCAGGATTTTATCCGGATCCAGCCGCGCAGCTTCGCGGGTGGCGGCTTCTGGATTCCAGTCCATTTTCGTACCCAGGGTCAAAATGGCGGTTATTCGTTCCGGATGGTTCAAAGCCAGCATCAGTGCAAGGTAGCCGCCCATGCTGTATCCGAAAATGTTCACCGAATCCAGCCGATTCTGATCTAAATACTGCAAAATATCCTCCATAAAAACTTCCGGCAAAAAAGCATCCGGCATGACCGTATCCGGGCCGTGTCCGCTGAAATTCAGGCGGTGCACCGCGTAGCTTTCAGATAAACGGGCGGCCAAAGCATCGAATTGGTCTTGTGCGCCGAGCGCGCCGTGCAGCAGAAGGATGGGCTTCATTTTTTGTGATTGACGTTGAAAAATGGTCTTAGTTTTATTATTTTTGTTTGTGCAAGATAAGCAGTTACCGCAAATTCCATTAAAACTAAAGATCACATGAAACGATTATTACGCGCTACCTTTCTGAGCCTGGCATGCTTCCCTTTATGGGCACAGCCGACAGCAATCGAACTCAAAAATCCTTCTTTTGAAGATATTCCGGGGGCTGGATGGGTGCCTTATGGTTGGACGCCCTGCGGTTTTCCGGATGAAACGCCACCTGATACCAATCCGTGCGAAGTGTATCAAGTAAAAATGCCGGCCTATTATGGCAAAACCTACCTCGGCATGGTCGTGCGCGACAACGACACCTGGGAAGGGGTTACCCAACCTTTAGTTCAGCCCCTTCTGGCAGGACAGTGCTACGGATTTACTTTTTTTGCGGCTTGTTCAAAACACTATGAGAGCATGAGCCGGAAGACCGGAACGATGATCAACTACAAACGCCCGGCTAAACTCCGCATCTGGGCGGGGTACGATTTTTGCGAAAGCCTGCAATTGCTGGCAGAAACGGATGCCATTGAACACCACGAATGGCGCGCATACACCCTCTTCTTAAAACCCAATGCACCTTATACGCACTTGTTTCTCGAAGCTCATTTCCTCAATCCCAATGACAAACCCTACTGCGGGAATATTCTTTTGGATAACCTTTCCAATTTGTCGCCTGTGAATTGTCCGGACTCCTTTTTAGTCGTCAAACAACCAGTTTGGGATGGCAGCAAATTGCCTTCAAAACCTGATACCGTGTATTTTTTGAAACCGGAAGATTTTGACCAATTGAAAAGCTTGGTCTCAAACTACAGCCGGAAAATACAATTTGAACCAGATAATCGCTTAGAACGTCAACTCTATTATGTGGCGCATGAAAAAGGAGGACTTCGGTTCTTTCAAAACCAGCACCTGCATTATTTGGTTGCTATTGTGAAAGAAATGCCCAAAATGAAACTGACTGTTTCAGTTTCAGACGACAATGAAGCAGCGTTGTCTGAAAAAATCGAAAGTATCCGGGAGTTGCTTGCGTTTATGGATGTTCCCCCTGCCCGCATCAAAGTCATCCCGTTTTCAAAAGCCGATCCGAAGGAGCACTGGGTTGGAAAACGGGATGGGGTGCTGCTTTCTGTGGAGCGAAAATGAATGTTCAAACGTTCCCTCCATATGAAACGTTGTCTGGCTATTTCATACCTTTTCAGCTACGCTCTTGTCGCTTTCGGTCAGGAACCACCACCCCTGCCCATCACCATCCTGAACCCATCGTTTGAAGACTTGCCCGAAGCCGGAAGGGTTCCCGTCTGCTGGACCAACTGCGGCGCGGAGGAGGAAACTCCGCCGGATGTATTGCCCAATACAATTTTGGGGGTTGCAGCGTTGCCCCGGCATGGCGCCACCTACCTCGGTATGGTCACAAAGGACAACGGCGCCTGGGAAGCCCTCGGACAAAAATTAGTCAGACCCCTGAAAGCCGGCCAGTGTTACAGCCTGACTTTTTATGCAGCCCGCTCGGAAGATTATCGCGGCCTGAGCCGGATTTCGCAACTGCCCGCCAACTTCAACCGACCCGTGAAATTGCGCATTTGGGCAGGCGAAGACTTGTGCGATCCCCGGCAGTTATTGGCAGAAACGCCCCCCGTCAACCACCTGGATTGGCGGCCTTACACCATTGACTTTAAAGCGGAGGGCGCCTACGAATACCTGTTGCTGGAGGTGTACTACGCCCGCAATGACGATTTGATCTACGGTGGCAATGTGCTGCTGGATGACTTCAGCCCGTTAATGCCGGTTGCTTGTGGCGATTCGCTGACGGCCTTTCCGGAAACGACGTTTGAATACCGCATTACCGGAAAAGTGAACGATAAGTCGCTGCGTTTTTTTTATTATGAAAAACCGCAGTATTGGGAAGACTTCGAGGCCGTCATGCCCAGGTACAGCCGGGAAATTTATTTTGACGGCAATTTTC
>JALHRK010000335.1 GCA_022841505.1 Saprospiraceae bacterium
GGCGAAGACGGCACGGTGACCGTTACAGGTCTGGCAGACGGCACTTACACCCTTACTTACGATCTGGCAGCGCCGAACGCGGCAACCGGTCTGACGGGCATGGTGACGAGCAGCGGCGGCACAGGCGAACTGACGATACCGGCAGCGAACCTGCTGAACGTAGCAGCTACCCAAACAGTAACCATCACGAGTGCGGAAGACGCAAACGGTTGCGCGCCTGCATCGGCACTGACAACGACGGCAGATTTTGAAATCAATGGCTTGCCGGATGTTACCAACCTGGCTGCGACCGCAGTTGACATCTGTCTCGGCGAAGACGGCACGGTTACAGTTACAGGTCTGGCAGACGGCACTTACACCCTTACTTACGACCTGGCAGCGCCGAACGCGGCGACCGGTTTGACGGGCATGGTGACGAGCAGCGGCGGCACGGGCGAACTGACAATACCTGCAGCGAACCTGCTGAACGTAGCAGCTACCCAAACAGTAACCATCACGAGTGCGGAAGACGCAAACGGTTGCGCGCCTGCCTCGGTACTGACAACGACGGCTGATTTTGCAATCAACGGCTTGCCGGATGTTACCAACCTGGCTGCGACTGCAGTTGACATCTGTCTCGGCGAAGACGGTACGGTTACAGTTACAGGTCTGGCCGACGGCACTTACACCCTTACTTACGACCTGGCAGCGCCGAACGCGGCGACCGGTCTGACGGGCATGGTGACGAGCAGCGGCGGTACAGGCGAACTAACAATACCGGCAGCGAACCTGCTGAACGTGGCAGCTACCCAAACAGTAACCATCACGAGTGCGGAAGACGCAAACGGTTGCGCGCCTGCATCGGCACTGACAACGACGGCAGATTTTGCAATCAATGGCTTGCCGGATGTTACCAACCTGGCTGCGACCGCAGTTGACATCTGCCTGGGCGAAGACGGCACGGTTACAGTTACAGGTCTGGCTGACGGCACTTACACCCTTACTTACAATCTGGCAGCGCCGAACGCGGCGACCGGTCTGACGGGCATGGTGACGAGCAGCGGCGGCACGGGCGAACTGACGATACCGGCAGCGAGCCTGACCAATACAACTGCGAACCAAACAGTTACGATCACAAGCGTGGAAGATGTGAACGGTTGCGCGCCTGCATCGGTGCTGACAACGACGGCTGATTTTGAGATCAACGGCTTGCCCAACGTTTTAAACCTCGCTGCTAGTGCGGGAGATGTATGTCCTACTACTGCTGATGCAGAGGTGACGATCAACGGTCTGGCAGATGGCGTTTATACCATCACTTACGATCTGGATGCGCCCAACGCGGCCACCGGCTTGACGGGTATGGTGACAGTGAGTAGTGGCACTGGGATACTGACCATTCCGGATGCAAACCTGAGCAACCTGACTGCGGCTCAAACGGTGACCATTACCGGGGTACAGGATGCGAACGGCTGTCAGTCGGCTGCAGTTGCAAACACCTCTGCAACATTTGCTGTGGCCTGCGATATCTACTTTGCTGGCAAAGTATTCCTCAGCGGTCCGTACGTTGACTTCGTAGGATTGATGCACGACAGTTTGCGCCAAAAGGGGCTCATTCCGCTCAACCAGCCCTACAATACGCTTACAGATTTTAACTATTCGGGCACAGAGACGGTAGCACCTGCCGTACTGGCGGTTACCGGTAACAATGCCATTGTGGACTGGGTGTTGGTGGAATTGCGCGATAAGACAGATCTTACAATGATTTTGCACCGCCGCGCCGGGTTGGTACAACGCGATGGAGATATTGTGGATTTAGATGGCACTTCGCCAATAACCTTCTATGGAGCGCCTCAGGGCGATTATCTCGTAACAGTGCGCCATCGCAACCACCTCGGGGTGATGACTTCCGCAGCCATCTCCTTTGGCCTGAGCGTTGTGACAATTGATTTCACTTTGAATACAACGGGCAACTATCAGTTAACCGGCTCGAACGGCTCGACCCACGCGCAACGAACCAGGTTTGACGGAAAGCGGGCACTTTGGGCCGGCAACCTGTCGAATACAGCCGGCACCGGAAACCGCATTATTTATCAGGGCGGTAACGCCGAGCCGGAGGCAGCATTCTTTACCGTACTGCTGGATCCGCTCAATACCTCCTTCCTGACGAACCACATCTCGATCTTCTATCATCGTTGTGACGGCAATATGGACGGACGGGTGATCTATCAGGGAGCCAATTCGGACGAGGATGTAGTCTTTTTCTCCGTGTTGCTCTACCCGGACAATACCTCTTTCTTGCCCAACTACGTCATTTTTGAGCAGATACCGCACTAATGACTTTATACACCTCGCCGGGAGCGGTTGTCGCTTTCCGGCGAGGTGCTTTCAACTGAATTCTAACACGCAAAAAAAAGTAATCATGATAAAACAGATAAGACACATCGCACTTTGGCTTGCTTTATCGGTTGCATGTTGTGCTCCGGTGTTGCAAGCTCAGGTTAAATTCAACCTTTCTATACTGCCCGACAACCGCACCTACCTGGTTAGCGTCCTACCGGAAACTACCTGGCCAGTTCCGCTCAACATGGTCGGTTCGATGCAGATTGTCATCAAAAAAGAAACCGGCAGTGCCTTTATGATTGGTGAACTGACCAGCCTTGTACCCAATGTAAGTTGGTGGGCCAACGCCTATTTGGAAAGCCCAAACGCTGCTCCCGAACATGATTTTGTATGTATTGTGATGAGAGAGCGCGCAGTTAAGGACATCTTATTCAATGCAGGAGTGGAGACGCCTTTGTTCACTTTTGTCAATCAATTTCCCAATTGCGCGGGGCCACTGGAACTCGTGGAAAACGATGATCCGGATGTGCAGGCCGTGGTGAATTTTGACCGCATCAATATCACACAAAACATGTCAGTTCTCGGCGCTCAGGGCAATGCGTTTTCGGGGGTATTGCAAAGCACAGCAGATTGCACGGTAGTAGCCACAAACGTTGACGACACGGAATCGCCAGTGAGAAACTTGCGGGTATTTCCTGTACCAGCCAATCGTCGCCTGCAGATATTTTGGGAAAACACGCCGGGGAAGGAAGTGGACAGGCTGATCGTGAGCAATGCCGCAGGCCGGGTGGTTGCAGTGCACAAAGTGGCGCCGATGAGCGGAGCGCAAAACATTGAACTGGATATTAAAGACCTGTCGGCAGGCATCTATTCCGGCGCTTTGTTTGCCGGAAGCGGTACCATTCAGGCTTTCCGCTTTGTAGTTATACGGACGTAATTTCTTTCACAAAATAAACCACTTACCATGAAATTTCTGATGCGATCCATACTGTTGGCGCTTATCTGTTTGCCTTTTTGGATG
The DNA here is from genome assembly GCA_022841505.1 of Saprospiraceae bacterium. GTDB lineage: Bacteria > Bacteroidota > Bacteroidia > Chitinophagales > Saprospiraceae > JABWAJ01. Next base: position 3,341 of record JALHRK010000335.1, read on the forward strand.
CAAGCCCAACACGGCGTCTCATACCGGTTAGAGTATGATTTCGGAACACAAACCTATACCTTTTCGATCAACTCCAACATACAATACAACCCGCCTATTTCCTGGATTTTGAATTCCTCTCAGGTTACTATTGTGGTGCCGCAAATTCCCGGCGGCTGGCAAGTGACCAACTTGCAGGCTTTGGTGCCTTCCGCTCCTACACAATTGGCCTGGACGTTCAGCTACCTGAACGGCACGACCTACAGCCTGCCCAATGATTACCTGTTCTTTACGCCATCAAACGGAGGCGTTTACACCCCCTTTCTAATACCTGCAAATACCTGGTTGCCCCTGTTTTCCTTCCAGACAAGTTCCGGGTGTGTAGGCGATTTGTCGCTATATGATATTGCCACAGATCCTTTGAATCAAATCCAAAACATCAATGCAGGGCACAACATGGTAATCTTCCCCGCAGGTCAGATGAACATTTATTCCGGCAATGATACCGGCAATGTACCGTGCTTGGCTCCATGCGCCGCCAATGCTGGAACGCTGGGTTATTAATACATTATCTCGAAATTTATGACGATGAACTTCTACAAGACTCCTCGATTTTTTGCGCTGTCAATCTTTTTTTGCCTCGTTTTTACAAACAGTGGTTGGTCAACGGTGTGCCGAAACAATAATGACAGTCATATACCATCGTTCCTTGTGCCAAATCACGATCATATACCAGTTTTGGTGCTCACGGGGGCTGATTTGGCAGGCATTTTTGGATTTTACAATTGGGAGTTCATCCTCAACGATACTTGCAACAGTACCGGAAATCTGAGTTTTAATGTTTCCGGCAACAATACCGATAACGATCATACACAGTCTTATGCGCTGACCAATGAAGTGGGCGAAATTTTGGCCATCTCGGCAACACCCTCCTTCATGGGGCTGAGTAACGGAACTTATTTTGTTTACAGTATCAACTACGAAACCGCCGCAGGCATCAACGGCTATACAGTGGGGCAGAATATCTCTGGCGTAACAGGCACTTGTATTGATGTTTCCGATCCTTTGATGTTCGTTGTACTGATACCCGAAAATGAAACGGTCACTTATACAGGTTGCCAGGGTGATGGGTACAGTGTTACTATAGGCGGGACCTTGTATGACGAATCTAATCCCTCTGGAACGGAAACGATTACCAATGGGCAGGGATGCGACTCCGTCATTGTAACCATCAATTTGACTTTCCTTTCGCCCACCACCGGCACAGAAACCTATACGGGTTGCGCAGGCGACGGCTACAGCGTTGTCGTAAACGGCACAATCTATAATGAAAGCAACCCAACAGGAACGGAGACTTTGGCTGCTGCCAATGGCTGCGATTCGGTTGTGACAATCAACCTGCAATTTTTACCCAACACCACCAGCACAGAAACCTACACGGGCTGCGACGGCGACGGCTACAGCGTGGTTGTAAACGGCACGACCTACGACGAAAGCAATCCGACCGGCATGGAGACTTTGGCTGCTACCAACGGTTGTGATTCAGTTGTGACGATCAACCTGCAATTCCTGCCAAACACAACTGGCACAGAAACCTACACAGGCTGTGCAGGCGACGGCCACAGTGTGGTCGTAAACGGCACAACCTACAACGAAAGCAACCCGAGCGGCATGGAGACTTTGGTTGCTGCCAATGGCTGCGATTCTGTTGTGACAATAACTTTGCAATTCTTACCAAATACCACCGGCACAGAAACCTACACGGGCTGCGCAGGCGACGGCTATAGTGTGGTCGTAAACGGCACAACCTATGACGAAAGCAATCCGACGGGCACGGAGACTTTGGCTGCTGCCAATGGCTGCGATTCAGTTGTGACGATTACCCTGCAATTCCTGCCTAACACAACGGGCACAGAAACCTATACAGGTTGCCAGGGCGACGGTTACAGCGTGGTCGTAAACGGCACAACCTACAATGAAAGCAATCCAACAGGCACGGAAACTTTGGCTGCTGCCAATGGCTGCGATTCGTTAGTGACCATCAATTTGGTATTTGTAGCCTGCGTTTGCAACAACAGTACCGGGGATCTTAGCTTCACCATATCGGGGAACAACACGAGCGGCGATTACACCCAGTTGTATGCACTGACTGCCCCAGATGGAGAGATATTGGCCTTGTCGTCCAATCCGGAGTTTTTGGGATTGAGCGATGGGACTTACTTTGTTTACAGCATCAACTATGAAACCTCAGGCGGTATCAGCGGGAACACCGTTGGATCGAACATAGGTATGGTTACTGGGGGCTGCATAGACATCAGTGGCCCATTGGTATATGTGGTTCAGATTCCAATATTGGAAAATGTGGACTACACGGGCTGCGCGGGTGACGGGCACAGCGTATCCATCAACGGGAACACCTACGATGAAAATACGCCAACAGGCACAGAGACTTTGATTGGTCAAAACGGCTGCGACTCAGTTATCATCACGATCAATTTAATTTTCTTACCCAACACAACGGGCACAGAAACCTACACGGGTTGCCAGGGCGATGGTTACAGCGTTGTCGTAAACGGCACAACCTACAATGAAAGCAACCCGACAGGCACGGAGACTTTGGCTGCTGCCAATGGCTGCGATTCTGTTGTGACGATTACCCTGCAATTCCTGCCAAACACCACAGGCACAGAAACTTACACGGGCTGCGCAGGCGACGGTTACAGCGTAGTCGTAAACGGCACAACCTACGATGAAAGCAATCCAACAGGCATGGAGACTTTGGCTGCTGCCAATGGCTGCGATTCGATCGTAACAATAACGTTGGTGTTCCTTCCCAACACGACTGGCACAGAAACCTACACGGGCTGCGCAGGCGATGGCTACAGCGTAGTCGTAAACGGCACAACCTACGATGAAAGCAATCCGACGGGCACGGAGACTTTGGCTGCTGCCAATGGCTGTGATTCTGTTGTGACAATCAACCTGCAATTTTTACCCAACACCACCGGCACAGAAACCTACGCTGGTTGCCAAGGTGACGGTTACAGTGTAGTCGTAAACGGTACAACCTACGACGAAAGCAATCCAACAGGCATGGAGACTTTGGCTGCTGCCAATGGCTGCGATTCTGTTGTGACAATTACCCTGCAATTTTTACCCAACACGACCGGCACAGAAACCTACACGGGCTGCGCAGGCGATGGCTACAGCGTGGGTGTAAACGGTACAACCTACAACGAAAGCAACCCAACAGGCATGGAGACTTTGGCTGCTGCCAATGGCTGCGATTCCGTTGTGACGATCAACCTGCAATTCTTACCCAACACAACGGGCACAGAAACCTACACGGGTTGCGCAGGCGATGGCTACAGCGTGGTTGTAAACGGTACAACCTACGATGAAAGCAATCCGACAGGCACGGAGACTTTGGCTGCTGCCAATGGCTGCGATTCTGTTGTGACAATTACCCTGCAATTCCTGCCAAATACCACTGGCACAGAAACCTACACGGGCTGCGCAGGCGACGGTTACAGCGTTGTCGTAAACGGCACAACCTACGACGAAAGCAACCCGACGGGCATGGAGACTTTGGCTGCTGCTAATGGCTGCGATTCTGTTGTGACCATCAATTTAGCGTTCCTGGCCTGCAATTGCAACAACATAACGGGGGACCTCAGTTTCACCATATCCGGGAACAACACGAGCGGCGATTACACCCAGTTGTATGCACTGACTGCCCCAGATGGAGAGATATTGGCCTTGTCGTCCAATCCGGAGTTTTTGGGATTGAGCGATGGGACTTATTTTGTTTACAGCATCAACTAC
>JALHRK010000336.1 GCA_022841505.1 Saprospiraceae bacterium
CAGTTCGCAACGCAGACGGAACCTGCATCGTGGAGGGCTTGACCGTGAGCATTGATGCGCCCTCAGGGCCAGTTATATTGGGATTAGAAGTCATTGAAACCAGCGCTTGCGGGGCAAACGACGGTAGAATCGTCATTGAAGCTTCTGGGGGTATGGGGGCTTACCAATATAGCATTTATGGAATTGCAGGCCCCTGGCAATTCAGTTCAACGTTTACCAATCTGACTTCAGGTTTCTATACGCCTGCAATACGCAATGCCGATGGCACTTGCCTTTCAATCGGGGGCTTAACGCAGGTGCCCGGGGCAATGGAACCCGTAATTGAAGTAATGATAGAACAACCATCGGCTTGCTATACTTCGAACGGGTTGATTACTATTATCTTGGAAGGAACAGGCAATGACTGGCAATATAGCATAAATGGAGGTACAAGCTGGGAAGACACTCCGTCATTTTCAGGACTTCCTGTGGGTACTTACACTATCATTGCCCGTAACGATGCAGGCAATTGCGTCGTTCAACTTTTAAATCCTGTCGTATTGACAGCTCCGGGAGCGTTGTCTTTTGAAAACATCCTTTCCATCACTCCCAGCAGCTGTGTCAATAACAACGGTGAAATTTTGCTCCTTGTAGCAGGAGACAACGCGGGACCTTATGAATACAGTATTGACGACGGTCAGACCTGGCAGGCAGATAGCTTGTTTAGCCAGCTTGCTTCAGGGATTTATTTAGCAAGAGCAAGATTGACAGGAGGCGGTTGCGAAACAGCTCAGGCGGCGTCCATTTATTTGATTCCTTCTTTTGCCCCGGTTATCACTCAGGTTTTGGCAAACGCCCCGATGGAATGCACGATGCCCGATGGAAGCATTGCTATTTCTGTTTTAAATGCCCCGCAAGGCTTGTTATACAGCATAAACGGCGGCGGGGCATGGGATACCCTGGCTATTTTTACCGGACTTGGAGGAGGGATTTACCAGGTCGTTGTTTGGGATACCCTGCATCAGTGTCAGATTGCTTATCCAACCGAAATTATTTTTACCGCCCCGGTTGCTCCTGTCATTCTCGACGTCATTTCCACCACTCCAACCTCGTGCTTGCTTGCGGATGGAACCCTTCAAGTGTTCATGGCTGACACGACGCAAGTATATGAAATAAGTATAGATGGAGGCAACAATTGGCAGATTCAAACACAATGGCAGAACCTGCCTTCAGGTAATTATTGGGTGCAGGCACGGAAACCGGGGGGATCTTGTGAAGTGGCTTACCCCACAATCATCAGCTTAGAGGCGCCTTCTTCCCTGAACGCCGATTTTTTGCTGCCTGAAGCAGGGGTGATCAATGAACCTGTTGTAGCGATTGACATCACATGGCCGGTACCAGAGCAGATTCATTGGGTTTATGATGATGGCCGAATTGTGACCATACAGTCTCTACCCACCCAGGAGATTCTGGAATTTACCGAATCGGGGGTCTATATGATTGGCCTTGAGGTTTTTGCAGGAAACTGCTATGAATACCTTGAAAAAGAGATCCGCATTTATTCAACCCGGGATAGTTTGGACTATGAGTTACCTACTCTTTTGGAGCAACGCATCCGCTCTTTCGAGATCTATCCAAATCCGAACAATGGCGCTTTTCAGGCGGAATTAGTACTTGCTGAGCCTGCAACGGCGCAAATCTGGCTGTTCCGCAGAGATGGCACTTTAGTCGAACACCGTCAAGTAGCAGGCAGCGATTATTACCTGGAAACCTATGCATGGACTGATTTACCACCCGGGGTTTATACCGCTCTGGCACAGTCTGGAGAAGATTGGGTTTATGTCAATTTTGTGATCCAGTAGGGGCGACCCTCGCGCGCTCCCTGATTCCGATTGAAAACAAACCAGCCTAAAAAGCTGCAAAAATTACGTCATCATAAGAAGTTGGAAATGAATCCGGTAATTAAATATTTTAATACAAAATGGCGCTGCATAATTGCGGTATTGACCCTGATTTTATCAGGAATGCAAGCCCTTCTTGGTCAGCCATACCCGATTACCGCAATCGTGCAGGTTACGCAGTTTAGTCCTTTGCCGGAGGCTTATGATGATCCTGGAAGGGTCGTGATTACTTTGATTTCAACGGATACGCGACCAGAATATGCAGCAATACTGCGCCTGAGATTGTCGGGCCCGGGTTTTAGCATCACAACCCGGGAGGATTACCACCCGGCGCCTTTGATCTTGAGGAGAAATCAACCTTTAGTACTTACCGGAGCCCAACTTCGTGATTATTTTGACCCCCTCAACTTGGAATTTGAAGGGATTGAGCAATCTGCAATCCTTGCCGGAGGAGGTTTGCTGCCGGAAGGCGCCGTTTCTCTTTGCGCAGCCGTTTATGATTATAACCGCTTTTTCGACCCACCGGTATCCAACTCGGGGTGCGCGAATGGGTTTATGCAGTTGCACCGCCCGCCGGTATTGATCGAGCCGGGGGCAGAAGTCCCGGTCATGCCTGTTCAGCAACTTCGTTTCGTTTGGCAACCGATGCACGCCGGGATAAACGCACAGTACACCCTTGAAATTTACGAAAACAACCTGGCTGGTTTTAGCCCTGATCTTGTCCTCCAGGCTACGCCGCCATTGGCTGTCGTCCAGACGTTGACGCCATTTTACCTCTATACTAACCTCGATCCTTTGCTCACACCAGGCCAGGATTATTTAGTGCGTATCCGGGCGCTCGATGTCATGGGGCAAGCTGCTTTTCTCAATGGAGGATGGAGCGAAATTTACGCTTTTCACTACGGGATTCCCTGCACGCCGCCCGTTGCTCCTCGACTGATCACCCGAACCGAAAGTAGCTTGCAAATCCATTGGGAAACAACCAGCGACGACGGTCAACTACATAATGGTGTTGCGCTGCAATCGCTTTCATGGCATCCGGAAGCCAATAACCACGCGGTTCAATCCATTCCAGTATCTGTCCCGGAAGGAGAGCACACCTTGACTGGGCTTATGGCGGCAACCGGTTATACGCTCACCCTGAATTTCATTTGCGCGGATGGTACCCCTGGCGCAGTGCCCATACTTGCTCACACACTGGATTCCGGGCAGGAAAACTGCAATGATGCACTACCGGCTCAGGAGTTGACGGCTTCTTTGGTGACGGATCATGGAGCTGAATTATCCTGGCGTTCGCCGGAAGGTATAAATCCGGAAACCTGGTACATCAGCCACCGGAAACGCAATGACCCGGATTTTGGAGCATCGGTCAGTATCCAGCAACCTGCTTTTTCCCTGCAGGGGTTGGAGCCGATGACCGAATATGAAGCGCGGGTTTGTTTTACTTGTACAGCGCCGCAGGATCGCTGCGATACCTTGGTTTTTACGACCACCGGAGCAAGTTGTGCCTTGGCGGCAACAGCAGATTATTCCTACGTTTGTGGAGATAGCTCGGCCCTTGTTCCTTCCGGCGATATGCCTTTGGTGAGCACACTTCACCCCGGCGACACCGTCTGGGCCGGCGATTTTTTGGTGATACTTTCAGAGGTTTCAGGGGCCGGCACTTTTCGCGGAACCGGGTATGTGTCGGCGCCCTATTTTGAGGAGGCGCGGCTGCGTTTGTCTTTTACCAATATCCGGGTAAACCAGCATTGCCGAATGGTTGCCGGTCAGATGGACGTTACCGGAGCCGGTCTGGCCATTATTGATCGCATCAATGAGCTGATTGACCAGGTCATGGATGAGTTGGATCAGCTCGATAATATCCTGACCCAGGTAGAAGAAATACTGGGGATTGCTCAGGAAATTGTAAATGCACTGGCGACAATTGCCGATTATAATCAGGCACAGGAAGATGCGCTGGCAGCCATCGCGGAGGCCGCTACATCGTTTCCTTTTTTACCGGATTCATTGGGGCAAAACATCCAGGCTGCATTGGACTGCCTGAATGCCGCTCAGGACGAAGCACAATTCCTGATTTGCCGCGAGCAACTGGCGACAGCGCTTGCCGAATACCAGGCTGCAGTCAACGCATTGTATCAAAATGCGCCTTTTCAGGTACGGTTTTTCAAAAATCAGCAACAGACTTATGGGTTCGATGAATTCACCCACGACGTTCTCACGGATCACTACACCCACCTCAATATTTCCAATCAAGCCTATCACGTTCCCTGGAAATCGGCAACAGCATCGGGAACCGATCGGGTGAATGCCAAGGCGCCAGACGGTTTGACGGACATCACTTTTGTCAACAAAAACCGCGCTTTATTGCCTCGCGAAGATTCTTCAGGCGTTGCGACGCTGACGGTGACCGGTGGCCAGTATAAAGGCCCGGCGGGTGTGGTGTATGCCCTTCACACCGACGCAAATTCTTCGGATATTCACATCGCCGGGCAGTTGCACGTGGCGGCTTACAACGAAAAACCGCTCAAAGTTGTCCTGGTTCCGGTAAACGGGGTAACGCCGCCTTCCGGAGTAGCCGAAGCATTGAGCCAGGTATTCCGTCAGGCAGTCATCCAGCCAGAGGTGAGCATCCACAGCGGGTTGCAGGCGCCAGACTTCAATGGCACGTTGAGCGACGCTTCGTCCGGGTTGCTGGCCAATTACAACCCTGACATGCGGGAATTGATTCGCGCATTCAAAAGAAATACGGATACTGAACCCGATACGTATTATATTTTTCTGGTAGCGGATTGTACTTCAACGGATCGCCTCGGATTTATGCCCCGGGGACGCAAATACGGCTTTGTAGTCGTCAATAACCACACTGCCGCCCAGATTTCCATTGCGCGCACCATTGCCCACGAGTTGGCGCACGGTGCATATTACCTGGAGCATACCTTTGTGCAATACCCCGGGCTGGCATCCGGAAGTACCGACAACCTGATGGATTATGCCAGCGGTATTCATTTGCACAAATACCAGTGGGACCTGATCCACGAGCCCGATGGCGATTGGGAGCTTTTTGACGAAGACGAAGAAGGCGCCAGTGAAGCCGGGGTGGTCGCCCGTAATTTTATTTATGGGGGCAATATTTATTACGAATATTCGGGCGCGAATGCAGCCTATACCTGTCTGACGCCAGCCGGGGAATTGTACGCCATTCCAAAAAATGCTGTTGCGGCTTTCCATCCGGCGTTCAACGAGTGGCCCGCTGGTTCGTTGGTCGGGTATAAAATTGGACAGATTACCTTTTATGGATGGCGGGAAGATGGCAAATTCATGGGCTACGCAGCTGCCAAAAATGGCGTAGTTTCGTTGGGCCCTGATGAATACGTGGCAAGTGGCGCAGTCAATAGGGATAGCGTTTATGCAGGGCTGGTAGATTCCGTTTGTCGGGTTGGCATCTTTCGCGGCGCCATGCCTGCCGCCGCAGTTTATACCCTGGAAAACCCGTTATTGCCGATCGAAGTCCTTCTGATTGAACACTTCGCACTGGTCGAAAGTGCCCAGTACTTGTCTTTGGAATGCCTTTCAGATACAGCTTTGTGCAGATTGCAGTACGCAGATCATCCCTACCTGCACCCCGATAGCAATGACCCGGTTTCGCGCTACGTGAAGCAACACCCCTGTCTGATTGGCACCCTGACCCATTTTGATTTTGAGCCTTACAATACGCAATCGGAATGGATGCAGGGGTTCAACCGGGTATTCGGCACGTTGCTTGCATTTGGCTCGGGGCCGGTGGCAGCCGAGGTTTTAGGACCGTATTTGATTCAGATTGGCCGGGAAAAAATGGCGGAAGCAGCCGTTGGTTTTACCGCTGATCTGTTGTTGCAAGCCACGATTAAATACTGGTTCCCGCCGGGCGAGCCAATTACAGTCGTGGAATCGTTCCAGGGATTAGACCTTTATCAAGCCAGTGCATCCTCTGTCGAAGCCATGATTTCCAGCAGCGGCTGGCAGGGGCTGATTGTCTCCGCAAGCATGAGTTGTGCCGTAGATGGATTTACCCAACAAGGCGAACTCCGGGATTCTTTTACGCTGAAAAATTGCCTTTTCGGGGCAGGTTCGGCGCTGGTGATTGGCACCGTCCTGCAATCGGCGCCCAAGTTCAAAGACAAGCTAAAAACCTTAGCCAAACCGGTTCTGGTGCGCGGCCTCCTGCGGATGCTGACTGAATTGCCTTCTTTCCCGCCCGGGCGCGCCTGGGATTTTTACCGCCTCATCCACCCCGACCGCATCCAAACGGAAGACGTTGTCACTCTGTTCGACATCAGCCCCGAACACGCCGCCGATATTGCAGACCACCTGCACGGCTCCACTACCCTGCAAAACCTCTTCCGCGACGACGATTGGTGGGCGGAAGTCCGAAAATTCACCGATAATCCCGATTTGCGCGGAAAACTCTTGGATGATTTAACCGGAAACCTTAACTTGGCTCAAGCTTTTAAAGAAAAGCCGGAATTGGTGAGGGCTTGGGAGGTGGTGAATCGGGCAGAATTACCTGCCGAAATCAGAAGAAGTCCAGTTGATCTTTCAACGATAGATAATTATCTGAATACTACGGGGAAAGATCCAATTGAATTTTCAGCTGAATTGGCGGGAAATAGAAGAATAACTAATGTGCCGCTCCGATCTTGGTTTGATCTGGTGCCCAATGGTGGTGGGGCGGCAATTGGACAACAAGGGGATTACATTATAAGGGAAGGAGGGGAAGTTTTTTATAGGACCATCTTTCCACAAAATTATACTGATTTGATAAACACTGGTCGATTGCCGGGGACTACTGAAACTTCTACTTCTCCAACAATTTCGTTTTCGGAGAATTATGATGGGGTTTTGGTGAAATTTTATTTGCGGCATGGAACAATAGACCAATTAGTACAACATGGAAGAAAAGCTCATAATCACCCTTTGATTATACAACAATTTGGAGATATGCCTTTAGCTCAGAGTGGATGGATTGATGAATATGTTTGTTTTAAAAAAGAAGGTGGAGATTCCATGCCACAAGTCAACATTCAATTAGGGATAGGACCTGGCATCACAATTTTTAATAATAACTTAATTGCATTTGAAGTATTAAGATGACACCACAACAAAAAACACTTATACAAAACTTCATTCTCCGCAAAATTGATTTTCCGGAACTGGAACAAATTTTCCCATCGAAAATTGATGAGGCATACATTTTAGAAGAGCTCAAAGCGCTC
>JALHRK010000337.1:0-4406 GCA_022841505.1 Saprospiraceae bacterium
CTCCGGCAATGTTCCGGAATTTGACTTTGTTGGTGTCAAACAAAAAAGCCATGCGCTCGCCGCCGCCTGCCGAGCCTTCCGTGGCGTCCGTTACGATGTAGTCCCAGTTTTTTCCCAGGAGGGAAATGAGATTTTGTAGTCCTTTCAGGTTACTCAGTACTTCCTGGATAGCCACGAGGTCGAAGGCTTCAATGATTTCTGCCATGTAGTACAGGCTTTCCTGCGAGCGGTTGTCACCAAACTCCCGGATGTTCCAGGTGGCGAGCAACAACGTTTCCTTGGCCGTACGTGCAGGGACTTCCGCGCTGATTTTTTTGCGCAACTCCAGGAGTTTGGAGACAATCCTTTTTTGGGTGATCAAGTCAGGGATGCCTTTGATGGGCGTGTAGTAGGGCATTTGTTTTGTTTTAGGTATTGGAAATTGTTTGTATTTAATTGGTAATTATTTACCAAATAGGTTCTGTTTTTTTCACCACATAGTTCACATAGGGGGTTTCACATAGTCCACATAGCACGAGGAAGCCGCTTATGTGAACTATGTGAAACCTCCTATGTGGTCTATGTGGTAAATAAATACTTCAAAGATACGTTACACCAACCAGCCAGGTTCCATCTCCAGCGTAATCCGATTCTCACTCCGCAAGCGTTCGTTCAGCGCTTTGGTTTTGGGCAATTCGTATTCAAAGAAGTATTGAAAAGCCGCAATTTTTCCGCGGTAAAAATTCGTTTCATCGTCCGACAGGCCGCCTTGTTGCAGCGCCTTTTCGGCAACGATGGCTTGTTTGAGCCAGATCCAGGCAATGGTTACCGTGCCGAAGCTTTCTAAGTACAGGGTCGCGTCTGACAAAAATACTTCCGGTTTGTCTTTCATCGCCAATTTCAGGAGAAAAAGTGTGAGTTCGTGCAACGCTGAAGCCGAATCGGTCATTTGTCCGGCGTAATGCTTTAAAGATTCAACTTCATTGGCTTTGGTAATTTCACTTACGATTTCTTTCATAAACAGCGTCAGGGCTTGCCCACCGGCCATCATCACTTTCCGGCCCAACAGGTCCATTCCATGGATGCCGGTTGTGCCTTCATAGATGGCATTTACGCGGATATCGCGATAATGTTGCTCCAGCGGGAAATCGTCGCAATAGCCGGCGCCGCCGAGGCATTGCATGCCCGCGCTGACCGACTGGATGCCCATTTCAGCAGGGTAGGACTTAGCGATGGGCGTCAGCAGTTCAAACAACAGGTGCGCCTGTTCTTTTTCCTCGCCTTCAGCCACTTCGGCGATGTCTCCGTAATAACTGCATTGGAAAAGCAGGGCGGCGCTACCTTCTGTGATGGCTTTCTGGAACAGCAGCATCCGGCGAACGTCGGCGTGTTCAATGATCAGTTCCTGCGGCAAGGCGGGGTCTTTCTGGGATGGGTGTCGGCCCTGTGCCCGTTCGTTGGCGTATTTCAGGGAGGCGTAATAGGCCGCAGAAGCCGTGCCCGTTGCCAGAATGCCGGTGGCGACGCGCGCTTCGTTCATCATCTGGAACATATAGGAAAGTCCGTGGTTGGGCTCGCCAACGAGATACCCTAAGCAGTCTTCTTTTTCACCCAGCATCAGGTGGGCGGCCACGTAGCCTTTTTGCCCCATTTTTCCGAATATGCCGGCGGTGGTTACGTCGTTTGGAACCAATTTACCGCCTTCGTCGCGCAATTTGGGCGCCACAAAAAGGGAAATGCCTTTGATGCCCTGCGGCGCCCCTTTGATGCGCGCGAGCAGCAGGTGTACCACATTGTCTACGGCTGTGTGGTCGCCGCCGGAAATGTATATTTTTTGGCCTTTGATTTTATAAGCGCCATTTTCGGTCGGTTCGGCACTGGTCGTCAGGTCGGTCAGCGAACTGCCCGCCTGGGGTTCGGTCATGGCCATGGTGCCTTGCCAGTCGCCGCTGTACATATTGGGCAGGTAGCGCGTTTTCAGGTCTTCCGACGCAAAATTCCGGATGAGCCGGGCAGCGCCCTGGGTTAAAAATGCATGGGAGGCCGCGTTGGCGTTGGCTGCATAAAAAATGAGTAGCGCACCATTCAACAGGGTATAAGGCATTTGTTGTCCGCCGGATTCGTAGTCGAAAGGCGCCGTAATCCATCCGCCATCCGCAATGGCTTTAATGGCAGGCCGCAGCCCCGGATGCACATGCACCTCGCCGTCTTTGTAGTAGGCCTTGTTTTTGTCCATCTCCCGGTAAATAGGGTAGAGGTGGGTGTCTCCGATTTGCAGGGCAGCTTCAAGCGCCATGTCTATGGCTTCGTCATCGTAGTCGGCAAAATATTCAAAGCGATTCAGTTTGCCGGCTTCCAAAACTTCGTGGAGCAGGAATTTGATGTTGCGGATGCTGATGTAGGTATTGGGCATGGTATTCGTTTTATCAATTATGTCTATTGTGTGGTCATAACGCAGTTATTCGGACTATAAAATCAGACACTTAACTGCCGGTGTAACCAAAATGTTTGAGCACCCGCTCATCATCCCGCCAGTTATCGCGGACTTTGATGTGGACTTCGAGAAACACCTTGCGGTCCAGAAATATTTCGATGTCCTGGCGGGCAGCGGTCGCTAATTTTTTCATGGCAGCCCCGTTTTTGCCCAGCAGGATGGGTTTTTGGGATTCCCGGGAGACAAAAATGACCGTACTGATGCGCGCCAGCGGCAGTCCTTCTTTTGTTTCCGTGTCTTTAAAATCCGTCACCACGACTTCGCAGGAATACGGGATTTCCTGTTCGTATTGCAGGAATATCTTTTCGCGGATGATTTCGCTGACAAAAAAGCGCTCCGGCCGGTCGGTGATTTGATCTTTCGGGTAATAAGCAGGGCCTTCCGGCAAGGCTTCGATGATGTGCTTCAACAGCAGATCGGTATTGATTTTTTCCAGCGCAGAAATCGGGATCACGTGGTCGAAGGTGAACAATGCTGCCCATTGCGCGATCCAGGCTTCAATTTTTTCCGGCGTCAGGGTATCAATTTTGTTCAGCACCAAAAATTTGGGCGCTTCCACATGGGCTAATCTGACCAGCACCGGGTCGGTGGCTTCGTATTTTTCACCGGGTTCCGTCATCAGCAGCATCAAATCAGCATCTTCAAAAGTGGAATGCGCAAACCGGTTCATCGCCTCGTGCATTTTGTAGGATGGTTTGCTGATGATGCCTGGCGTATCCGAAAAAACGACCTGGAAATCTTCGTCGCTCAACAGCCCGATGATGCGGTGGCGGGTGGTTTGCGGCTTGTTGGAGATGATGGACATGCGCTCACCCACCATTGCGTTCAACAGGGTGGACTTGCCTACATTGGGCCTGCCGATGATGTTTACAAATCCGGAACGGTGGTTGGTCATGTTGTTAATTTTGGATGTAGTTAATCGAGTTGTTCGTTGTTTGTTGAGCGTTGTTCGTTCTGTTTTCGCAACCTCGCATCTTCAAATCTTCAAATCCTCAAATCCTCAAATCCTCAAATCTTCAAATCCTCAAATCTTCAAATCCTCATTCCCAATCCCCAACTCCCTGCCCAATCATCCTCGTTTCTTTGTTGATGATTTTTTCAATGGCTTTAAAGAACTGTTTGGGTTTCCAGGGGCGCCAGTTGAGGTCGTTGAAGGTTTCTCCGAAATTGACATAATACTGAAGATGCGTCGTTTGCATTTCGTCGGCAACGTGGCGGAACGTATTCACACAACAAATCCAGCCATCGCTTTCTGAGACCTCTTCGTACCATTCTTCGTAATAGCTGTCGTCAGAACCGTGAAAGTTAAAAACATTTTCACAGATCAGGATGAACTTTGAAATCCCTTCGGCTGCCATGTGGTCAATGACCTCGCGTTTGAGGTACATGATGTCGTTGTAAATGCAGTCGTTCCATTCGCCGATCAATTCGATAATCGAGTAACCTTCATCGTAATCCACAAACAAAACTTTGAGGTAAAGCGTCTGTGATCCGAAGTCATCCCACTGAGGGTGAATGAAATAGTTATATACTTTTTGCGTATAGTAAAATTCGTCGTAAGCCCTTCCATGAAACGGGGAACGGTCATCTTCGGCGGATATGTAGCGGTCGCGCCAATGATGGTATGGCTCAATATCGTGCATGAAATTTCCTTTGGACAGTGTAACGCCGCGAAATTAGCGATTGTTTTATCGCCGGTCAAGGGACGGCCTATTTCTCTTGAAAAAGGAGGTCAGATTTGGCAGTAGGAAAAGTTTTGTCTATCCTTGCGACATTCTATATTGTGTCTTGATATCCTGGCATCTAATGTCTTAGGTCTAATATCTAACATCTTACTCGAACATGAAGCCATTTTTTACCAACGATGCCATTGTTTTCGGCTTGCTTGTCACCGTACTTGCCTTTGTTTTTGTCACTTCTTCCAGCAAAGCGC
>JALHRK010000337.1:4416-7112 GCA_022841505.1 Saprospiraceae bacterium
ACCTTCTACAAATACGTTCCTGCGCTTTTCCTTTGTTACGCCATCCCCGCCTTGCTGCACTGGCCGCTGGGCTTGATTTCCGGGGAAAGTTCCAAGCTTTACACCGTGGCTTCACAATATTTTCTGCCTGCCAGTTTGATCCTGCTTTGCGTCAGCACCGACCTGAAAATGATCGTCCGTTTAGGCCCGAAAGCGCTGATCATGTTTTTGGCAGGAACCTTGGGCGTTATCCTTGGAGGCCCGGTGGCGTTGTTGTTTGTGGCCAATGTGATGCCGGGCGCCCTGTCGTCGGTGAGCCCCGATGAAATGTGGCGGGGATTTTCCACCATTGCCGGCAGTTGGATCGGCGGCGGCGCCAATCAGGCGGCCATGAAAATTATCTACGAGGTAGACAACAACCTGTTTGCCTCCATGGTAGTGGTGGACATTATTGTCGCCAATATCTGGATGGCGTTTCTGTTGTACGGAGCCAGTATTTCGGATCGGATGGACCGCTTTTTCAGGGCCGACAGTTCTGCGATCGAGGCCGTCAAAGAAAAGGTCGCGAACTATCAGGCAAGCGTTTCCCGGATTCCCGACACCAAATCGCTGTTCGTGATGCTCGCCGTTGCGTTTGGCGGGGTAGGGCTGTCGCATTGGGGCGCAGAAAGTTTCATCAAACCCTTGAAAGCCTACAACGAAAGCACCAAAGGCGTTTTTGAATACCGGGAATTTGTGATTGCCGGACAAGATACCACCTCTCAAATCATCACAGAAGGGCGCTACGACACGCTGGCGCCCATACAGCGCCAAAGCGGCGGCACGATTGCCGTAGCCGGTGGCGGCGCCAGTTTTGTCACCAAAACAGTACTTAAAGAAGGCTACAAAAAGGGCGCGCTGGTGGACAACGGCCTCAGCACGATCCTTTCCAACTTTTTCTGGGTGGTTGTGCTGGCCACGACCTTCGGATTGCTGCTGTCGTTCGTTCCCCAGTTTCGGCAGTTGGAAGGCGTTGGCGCTTCGCGCTGGGGCAGCATTTTTATCTACCTGCTCGTAGCCACCATCGGTATGCAAATGAACCTGGGCGATGTCTTCAACAAACCAGGACTTTTTGCGGTCGGCGGCATCTGGATGCTCATCCATGCCACGGTATTGATTGTGGTGGCGCGGCTCATTCGTGCCCCGTTCTTCTTTTTTGCAGTAGGCAGCCAGGCTAATATTGGCGGTGCCGCTTCTGCGCCGGTGGTGGCATCGGCGTTTAGTCCGTCGCTGGCATCCGTCGGCGTACTTCTGGCCGTTTTGGGTTACGCGCTGGGGACGTACGGCGCTATTATTTGTGCCGGATTGATGCGCTGGGCGATCGGCGCGGGGTAGTTTTTTACCCGGTTGAAAATTTCGCAGCTATGCGGGGACAAGGACTTGAGTTTTTGAAAATCATTCAATGATTTTATTCATTCTTTGAATGAAATGTATTTTTTAAATCTTTTTGTAAAATAATTTGCAAAGAAGAGTCGGGTTGCTGTACATTTGCAATGTCGAAAGCGACAAACAACACATCAAAATTGTGGGGTGATGAAACAGGCAGCCATACCCTCTTGTCTCGGGGGTGAGGAACAACAGGATAAACGTAGCATAGAGCCGGGACCGTTCACGCGGGATCGACCAGGGTTGACCACTCAGGTTTGTGTTATGGCTAACTGCCTCGTGAAGGTTCGAATCCTTCCCCTACAGCTAAAGCCCTGACTTTTTAGTCAGGGCTTTTTTTATGCACTCCTTAGGTTTGTCCAAACCGCTAATTTCAGCTAATATTGCCCCTGAATGGCATTCAACGCCAAATTTCCACAACTCAAAGTTTTTCCCATGATGTCTACAACGATCAAAATTGCGCTCTTGCTGGTATTGGCCATCTCAGGACTCTCCGCTCAAAACAACCTCAACCAGGGCCTGCTTGCCGTCTATTCATTCGATGGTTGCACCGATGATTTAACGGCAAGTGCAAACGATGGGATTTTAACTGGTGACGCGACGGCAAGTGATGCTTTGCAAATTCCAAGGGATGATAGCTCCGCCTTGTTACTAAATGGCGCTTTTCTGAATGGACTATCCGATTTCAGCATTGCTTTTCAGGTGACTTTCACCGCTTTCAATACAACCGGTTCGCCGCAAACCCCGCTCAATACCATCCTCAGCGGCGCCAATGCTACGCAATTAAGGGCCCTCGTACTGGCTTATGATGTCTCGGAAAATATTTTTCTGATTACCATCAACGGAAATACGTACGGCGTTTCCGAAGTGTCCTTAACCACACAGCAACCGTATTGCATTGAGGTGATCCGACAGAATAATGTCGTGGACCTTTACATCAACGGCGTAAAAACCGGGCCCGGTGCAACCGAAAACAGCCCTTTGCAGGTTACTGCCAATGCTTTGGTCATCGGCCAGGATCAGGACTGCCTCGGCGGATGCTTTGTGGACTATCAGTCGCTAAATGGCCGCCTCGACAACCTTCGTTTTTATAATCGGGCATTGGCAAATACCGAACTCAGCGCTTATTGCACGGATCCGGATAATGAAGACCGTACAGAAGACCGCACCGAGGGGCTTTGCTTAGGCAAAAAAGTATTGCTGGATGTGACCCTGGAAGGCCGGTTGTCAGCGACTTACCGCTGGCAGGATAACTCTACCGATCCTGTTTTTGAGGCATCGGAAAGAGGCAC
>JALHRK010000338.1 GCA_022841505.1 Saprospiraceae bacterium
TTTCCGGTTTGGTCATATCAAAATAAGTAGACTCAATGCCCCATTTTGGCAGGTATTTGGTCAAAATGGTGTGCGTGGATCCAAATACAGCCGAGGCCGACAGAATATGGTCGCCTTGCCCCAGGAAGGTCATGAACGTAGAAAAAATGGCCGCCATGCCCGTTCCTGTCGCAATACCGTCGTCTGCCCCCTCTAAAGCGGAGACCTTTCGGATAAACTCATCTACATTCGGATTGGAAAAACGGCTGTAAATATTGACATCCAGCGTATCATCTGCAAACGCAGCAGCCATATCTTCTGCCGCATCGTAACAAAAGCCGGAGGTGAGAAAAAGCGGGGTGGAATGCTCCATTTCCGCAGTACGGCGGGTTTGAATGCGAATTGCCTGCGTTTCCGGCTTCAGTTCCTTATGCATACTGTTCTGTTTTGATTGATAGAAAAGATGCAAATGTACAAAATGAAAGAAGCCGGATTGGGCGTTTCCCAATCCGGCTTCTTACTAAAATATGGTGCGTGAAAAGAAAATTAAAATTTGAATTAGTTCTTACCCATTGCAATTACCCGGATACCTGAAGTTTTGCCGGTCTTTTTTGCTTCTACGTTGCTGTTTTCGCCGTTCAGCGTGTTGCTTACTTCTTTGCCAACCATCGAATCGTTGTCATCCGTGCGGCAGGAAGTCATCGTTGCTTCGCAGTTCGAACCTTGCTCCCGGTGGTTGTAAACAACACTGCCGCGAACTAAAGAAGTGTTATTGGTGAAAGCGCTTTCGTTGATCATCGGGCGGCACTGGCCGTTTTTGCCTACATTCAGGATGCAAGCGCCGTAAGTGGCGGCATTGCGTGTGAAGTTGCACTTGTTGATGATCGGGTTGCAAACGCCTGAGTTGCCATCGTTGAAGATTGCGCCACCATCGAGGTCAGCGCTGTTGCCCGTGAACAGGCAATTTTCAATCATTGGGCTGCAAACGCCATTTTTGGCGAAGTTGTAGATCGCTGCACCGTTACGGGCTACATTGTCCTGGAAGATGCAGTTGCGAACTACTGGAGAAGATTCGCCATTCGAGCCATCGTTGAACCATGCGCCACCGCAAACTTTCATATCGCCAATGCTGCCGATGCCGTTCGCGTGGCCACCGCTGATGATGAAACCGTCAATTTCCGTGTCGCTGCCAGCGTGACGCGTATAAATAATGGTGTAAGAATTGTCTTCCTGAGAGATGGTGCCGATTTCGCCGCTCAATGTGGTTGGGTTAGACTGGATATTGCGCTGCTGGAACGCTGTTTCATTGCCTGCAAAGCCGCCATACATTTTAACACCGCTTGGGATTGAAAAAGCAACCATGCGGTCGTTGCTTTTCGTAGGCGTGTAAACTCCGGCTGCTACCCAGATTTCATCGCCTGCTTTTGCTGATTTCAGCGCTTGCTGCAAATCACCGAAAGCATTCGACCAGGAAGCACCGTTGCCATTGGCGACAGCTTTCACGAAGATTGTTCTTGCATTCGCTTGTAGGAACACAACCATCAGACATACGGTAAGTAATGATACTCTTTTCACGCGCAACCATTTTTGAAGTTGGATAAAATCTGTCGTTTCGATCACAGGGTATGACTCGTTCAAGTGGCGTTAAGCCAAATACGTTAGTCAGTGAAATCTCTAAACGAAATACAAAATAAATGGAAACGCACAAGAGCAGAATGCTCTGAGCAGTACACGGGATGTGTTATCAAAGTAAGTAGCAGAGACACATACTGGGATATGTGTGCGGAGTATCATTCAATCTTAAAGGGTGTTGTCGTCAAACGTGTGATTAGAAGAAGTTGTAGAGATGTACCGGAAAGTTGATCTCTTTTCTTTTAATCACAATGCAATTATACGACGGACTTTTCTATTATGCAAGCCTTGTTTGATCATTTTTGCCTGTTTTGGCATCAAAATCCGAAATTTTTACGGAACGGTAGCTCCTCAGAAGGAAACGGTAGGTATTTTTTTCGCCCGGATTAATTATTGTCCATCCATTCAGACGAGTGTCTGTTCTTTAGGGTTCGGGAGCAAGGCATGCGAAGACCCCAAAAACGGGAGATTACCCAAGTAAATGACCGATTTTGGGGTCGAGCATAACGCAGCTATCGGACCCTAAAGACAGACACCAATTATTCGAATCTTTGGACAGAAGATACATTCTCCAAACTTTTCAGCGCCTGAATGGCCAAATTGAGCTGATCGGCATTGGAGACCAGCAAACTGACCTCGCCTTCAAAATAGCCCTGGTCTCCTTTAATAGAAAAGGCACGGATATTCAGTTTCAAATCTGAAGAGATTTTCTTGGTGAGCACCTCAATGACGCCGGGGCCATTGTCTATGCCTGTTATTCTAAGGTTAGCCACAAAATGGGAACTTCCGATGGCCACCCATTCTGCCTTCATCACCCGGTAGCCATAATTTACCATCATGTTGGTAGCATTCGGACAATTGATGCGGTGGATTTTCAGTCCGGCAGTCTGGGTTACATAAGCAAAAATAGCGTCTCCCGGCAAGGGATTGCAGCAGGTGGCAAAGCTGTAATCGTATTCGTCGGCAAGTTCGCCGTTCACCATCAGCCGGGGCTTGTTATTATACCGGTTTTTAGACGCTCTCGAAGGTTTTCCGTCTTCCTGCTCTTTGTTGGGCTCGGGTACAATTTTTTCCAATTCCACCAATTTCGTGCCTTCCACCCGGAAATGCTTGAAAATGTTGGGAATGGTCAACCGCCCCATCGCAATTTCGAAGTACAGGTCAATATGGGAAGCGAACTCAAAATGCCGGACCAGCAATTCCACAGACGGTTCGTATTCCACTTTGAGGTTCTTGAGTTTGCGGGTCAGCGCTTCCCGGCCAATTTCTCCCTGCCGCCGCCGCTCCTCTTTCATGGCAGACCGGATCTTCGAACGCGCCTTGCCCGTCACCACCATCTTCAGCCAGTCTTCGCTGGGCCGTTGGTTTTTATTGGTGATGACCTCCAACCGGTCGCCATTTTCCAGCTTGTGCCCCATTGGCACAATGCGGTTGTTTACCCGAACGCTGGAACAATGATACCCCAGATCAGAGTGAATGCTGAACGCAAAATCCAACGCAGTTGCGCCCGCCGGCAATACCTTCATGTCGCCTTTGGGGGTGTAGACGTAAATTTCGTCGCTAAAAAGGGTATTGGCTTTAAAATCGCCCAAAAACTCCACTGCGTCGAGGTTGGGATCCTCCAGCATTTCCCGGACGCTGTCGAGCCAGCGTTCGTAGGTATCCTGCTGTTGTTTGATTTCTTTGTATTTCCAGTGGGCGGCATACCCGCGTTCGGCGATTTCATCCATGCGCTCCGTGCGAATCTGCACTTCCACAAAACGGCCTTCATTCCCCATCACGGTGGTGTGGAGCGATTCGTATCCGTTCAGCTTGGGCCAGGTGATCCAGTCTTTAAGGCGCTCCGGAATAGGCCGGTAAACGTCGGTGACAATGGAATAAGCCTGCCAGCAAACCATTTTTTCTTTTTCAGGCGGTGCGTCTAAAATGATGCGGATGGCGAAGAGGTCGTAAATTTCTTCGAATTTGACTTGTTTGCCTTTGATTTTATTCCAGATGGAAAAAATGGATTTGGGCCTGCCAATGATGCGGAAAGGCGTCTCCAGCAATTCAAGGCGGGCGATCAGCGGCGCCGTAAATTCGTTGATGTAATCTGTTCTGCCGCGTTTGGTTTGTTTCAGTTTTTGAGCAATATCCCGATAGGTTTCCGGATCCGTAATTTTCATACAAAGATCAAGAAATTCCGTTTTGACGGCATAAAGCCCTAAGCGGTGTGCTAGCGGCGCGTAGATAAAACTGGTTTCGGCAGCAATTTTCAATTGCTTTTCCCGGGGCATAGATCCCAGGGTGCGCATATTGTGGAGCCGGTCGGCCATTTTGATGAGCACGATCCGTACATCTTCTACTAAGGTGCTGAGTACTTTCCGGAAGTTTTCGGCCTGGTGGCTGTCGGTGGTGTAGGCTGCGTCCAATTTGGTCAGCCCGTCCACCATTTTGGCGATGCGGTCGCCGAATTTTTCCCGGATGTCCGTCAGGGTTACGTCCGTGTCTTCCACTACATCGTGCAAAAGCGCGCAGATTATTGCGGTTGGCCCCAAGCCTATTTCTTCGGCGCAGATTTTGGCAACGGCAATTGGATGCAGAATATAGGGTTCACCCGATTTACGGCGTTGTTTGCTGTGCGCTTCCACGGCAAGCTCGTAAGCCATACGGATGTTTTTGCGGTCCAGCTTTTCCATATCAGCTGGCATGGTACGCAGCAATTTCCGATAAGCTCCTTGTATCAGCTTTTTCTCCTCATCCTGTTGAATTTCCAATAGCTCTGCCATAGCTGTAACAATCGCTGCTTTTCTGTTTATACAAAGCTAATGAAAAAATGTTGTTTAAAAAACAAAACATTCTTAGGTGTTGTATTCATAGGCTATCTTTGGCGCGGATTTGATCTCAAACAAGAAATGATTCGTACAGACATATTAATTATCGGAGCAGGCCCGGTCGGGTTGTTTACGGTTTTTGAGGCAGGACTGCTGAAAATGCGTTGCCACCTTGTTGATACGCTTGGACTCCCCGGCGGACAACTCACCGAAATTTATCCAAAAAAACCCATTTATGACATTCCTGGTTATCCCACCATCCTCGCGGGGGAATTGGTAGATAACCTGATGGCGCAAATTGAGCCGTTCAAGCCTGGCTTTACACTGGGCGAGCGGGCAGAAACAGTGGAGCGTGTGGAAGAGCGGTTGTTCCGGGTAACCACCAACCGGGGTACGGTTTTGGAAGCGCCGGTGATTGCTGTTGCCGGCGGTTTAGGGTGTTTTGAACCGCGCAAACCGCCGATTGACAACTTAGAGCAATTTGAAGACAACGGCGTCGAATACATCATCAAAGACCCGGAAGTGTACCGCAACAAACGTGTGGTTATTGCCGGGGGCGGCGATTCGGCACTCGATTGGACTATTTTCCTGGCCAATGTGGCCGACCAGGTGACTTTGATTCACCGCCGGCAGGAGTTTCGCGGCGCGCCAGATTCGGTAGAAAAAGTATTGGAACTGGCACACACCGGAAAAATTTCCCTGCTGACCGACTCGCAGGCGGTGGGCCTTAACGGCAATGGCAGACTGACCGATGTCATTGTTCGCCACAATACGGAGGGAGACAAATCTTATCCCGCCGACCACTTTATTCCGCTTTTTGGCTTGTCGCCAAAATTGGGGCCCATCGGCGAGTGGGGTTTGAACATTGACAAAAACGCCATCGAAGTCAATACCCTCGATTACAGCACCAACGTGCCCGGCATATACGCCATCGGCGACATCAACACCTACCCGGGTAAATTGAAACTCATCCTCTGCGGGTTCCACGAAGCTACCCTCATGTGCCAGTCGGCTTTCAGGTACATTTACCCCGAAAAGAAGCTGAGTTTCAAATATACCACGGTGAATGGCGTAGAAGCGTTTTGATGATTTGAAAATTTGAGGATTTGAAAATTTGAAAATGGGTGCACGCCTAGCTAATTTGAAAATTTGATGATTTGAAAATTTGAAGATGAGTGGACGTGCCCCCATCTTCAAATTTTCAAATTAACTAATCTTCAAATTACCACTTTGCGGCCTCATCTGTCAAATCAGCTGCGTATTTGCTGAGGCTCAATAATTCCATCACAATCGCCATTTGGGTGTCCAGCGCCAATTTATAATGGATCCCGAAATCGTAGCCTTCGCCAAATTTGCGGGCTTTCAACGCATCCTGGAAGGGCTGTATCCGGGCACGGAATTCTTTGACCATTTTCTCAAAAATGGGCAATGCTTCTTTCAGCATAGCCGTCGCTAATTCGCGGTGTTTCTCCTGTGCACGCAACTGGATGGCTTTCACTTTTTCCGGGTCGTGGTCGCGGCCATATTCTCCCATTTGGATGAGCGGCAGTTTCTGGATGTCGGCGTCAGCCTGGTCGTTCACGGCCTGGTGCAGGTTTTCATATTTCTGTGCCATTGCGTTGTGCGCATCCCAACGACTCTGGTCCATTGCAGGCTGTACGATGTTTTGGTACAACTCCACCCAATCAATGTCTAAGCCGCCCGGGCCGGTATAGTTGCTGTTAGAAACACCGGTTACCGGCGTCACGCCTTCTTCCGCCAGCAGTTTAGCAAGATACGCGTGCTGTTCTGCTTCGCTCATCGCCATGATTTTTTGGGCTAAAGCGGGGTCAGCCAGCATTTTTTGAGCCAATTTGTTGCTGGCTGAATTGATGGCCGATTCCTGCTGCGGCGTTACGTTGGAAACGGGTTGCGCCGGCTGCGGAACGCCCATCGGGTTTTCCTTATAAAACTGTATTTGTGCAGCCTGAATAGCCTGGCCGACTTTTTCAACCCGGGCATTCCAGGGTTGGTAAAAAAAGCTGGTATTCGGCACCGTGCCATTGATAAATGCCCGGCTACGAGCCGTTGCCGCAGTGGTGGGTGGCGCGGTCAGGGTTTCCAACAAGGCAGAAGGGTCCGTTTTTACGACCGGTTGAGCGATGGAAGGCACTGCGGCCAACAATAAAAAGAAGGATGAATAAATGACAGTCAGGGATTTCATGGAAATGAGTTTAGGAAATGGTGATTAAATTAAAGCCGGGCGGAGCCCGACAAATAAAGCACGCGAGGCGGAGCCACCATCGCGCGAGCAAACACTAAACCTCGCGGCGCAATTTCAGCGCGCTGATCAAGGTGCGCATGCCCGCTATGCTGGCAGCCGTTGCCGCCAGCAGGAGCATCCATTCGAATGGGTTCATGTGAGTAAGGATTTAGGTGTTTTGAAAGCTACAGCCCTTTTGGCTGGGGCACCACATTTTTCATAGGGGTGACTGTCTTCAGGTAGTTGAAGATTGCCCGCAAATCTTCGTCAGTCAATTTTGCAAGGACTGGCCAGGGCATGGGGGGCAGCAGGGGGCGGGCTCCATCTAAGCCTTTGCTTTTGCCTTCGCGGATTGCTTTGAAAAACTGCGCTTCCGTCC
>JALHRK010000339.1 GCA_022841505.1 Saprospiraceae bacterium
CGTAAAGTGATAGACTGGGCGCTGGCGCTTGGACGCCAGTATACGGGGCGTACCGGCCTGAAATTTTGGTACCGTTTCCAGTTGGCTACGGCGCGCCTGCTGGTTTTTAACGCCATGAAACGTCGTTTGGGCGGCAGGGTAGAGGGCATCCTCGTAGGCGCAGCGTGGTTGCAACCCGAACTGGGGCGGCTGTTTGGCGCCATGGGCATCAAAGTGCGGGAAGGCTACGGCATGACCGAAACTTCGCCGGTGGTGACGATGAACCAGTTTAAACCCGGGCTTTTTTCTTTTGGAACGGTGGGGCTACCTGTACCCGGCGTGGAGGTTCGTATTGACCAACCCGACGAAAACGGCGAGGGGGAAATCCTTGTGCGCGGCCCTAATGTGATGCGGGGTTACTACAAACAGCCGGAAGCCACCCGCTTAGTTTTGGACGACGAAGGCTGGTTGCGCACCGGCGACGTGGGCAAGTGGAAAAAGAAGCGCTTTTTGCAAATCACGGATCGCAAAAAAGACATTTTTAAAACCTCTTCGGGGGAATACATTGCGCCGCAAGCAATGGAAAACCATTTCAAGCAATCGCAATTTATCGAACAAATTTTGGTCATCGGTTTTCAGAAACCCTATATTACTGCCCTGATCAAACCCAATTTTGACGTGCTGGAAGCCTGGGCAAAAGACCAGAAAATCCATTGGACGAGCGCGCCGTATATGGTGCACAACATCAAAATACGCCAAAAAATAGATTCAGAAATCCAGCGCCTGAATGCCGCACTGCCCAATTACCAAAGCATCCGCGCTTTCCACCTCACCCACGAAGAATGGACGGTGGAATCGGGCCTGCTGACGTATACGATGAAGCCGGTGCGGGCGCGGATTCTGGAGCGTTTTGGGAAAGAGATTGACGGGATGTATAAATCGGTTAATTGATGATAGATGATTGATTAATGAGGATTGACATGGAATGCCAGTATATTTGATATTTACAGCTTTTTGTCGAATGTTGATTTTTGAGGAAGGACAGGATACCTTCGAGGCTTACAGAAGCCCCCATCATCAATAATCAATCATGTAATCATCAATCATCAATAAAAAAAATTAACCTTTACATATGCGACTTACAATTTTCTTCCTCCTCTGCTGCCTCACAACCGCCCTCCCCGCCCAAAAGAAAGGCGACTGGCAACAATTATTTAATGGAAAAAACCTAAAGGGCTGGCATCCCAAAATCAAGGGTTATGCGCTCGACGACAATTTTGGAAATACCTTTCGGGTGCAAAAGAAAAAATTGGTGGTTGCGTATGACCAGTACCCCACTTTTGATAACCGTTTCGGGCATCTGTTTTATGAAAAACCATTCAATTATTACCGCCTGCGCATTGTGTACCGTTTCAAAGGCGAGCAAGCTACGGGCGGACCCGACTGGGCCTGGCGCAACAGCGGGGTGATGCTGCATGGTCAGGCGCCGCAAAGCATGAGCAAAGGTCAGGATTTTCCGATCAGCCTCGAAGCCCAGTTTTTGGGAGGCCGCGCGGAAGGCGAGCGCACAACCGGCAATTTGTGTACGCCGGGAACCCACGTGGAAATGAACGGAAAATTGGTGACAGACCATTGCATCAACGCTGATTCCAAAACCTATCCCGGCGATCAGTGGGTCACTTTTGAAGCAGTGGTGCTCGGCGATTCTTTGCTGGAACACTACATCAACGGCGATAAAGTGATGACTTACGGCCGTCCCGTCGTAGGCGGCGGGGTCGTGGATGGTTTTGATCCTGCGACGAAAAAAGACGGTACGCCCATCACCGGCGGCTACATTTCCTTACAAGGCGAAAGCCACCCCATTGAGTTTAAAAAAGTAGAATTGCTCAACCTCGAAGGGTGCATGGATCCCAAAGCAAAAAATTATAAATCGTATTTTGTAAAACCGGACAACAGCCAATGCCGTTATTAGCAGCATAAGCCACCATTAACACATTATGCTCAAAGCACTGCAGAAACGGATTATTTTTCAACCGACCCGGTTACCGGACGACTATATTTTTCAGTTTGACCAGCCGTTTGAAGAATTTTTTCTGACGGATTTGTCGTCGGGGCGGCGCATCAATGCCTTGTTTTTTCCGGCAGAGTGGGGGAGTGGCCGCCAACTTGTCCTGTACTTTCACGGGAATGCCGGAAATTTGCAACGGTGGGGGAAACTGGCCGCGGATTTTACCGGACACGGCTACGACTTTTTAGTCATTGATTACCCGGGTTATGGAAAAAGCCCCGGCCAACCCACGGAAGAAGGGTGCTATCACAGCGCGCAAATGGCTTACAACTGGGCTTTAGAGCGGTATGCTTCCGAGCGGATCATCATCTACGGGCGCTCGCTGGGGTCGGCCATGGCGTCCTGGCTGGCGGCTCACCGACCGGCCCGGCAATTGATTCTGGAGACGCCGTTTCCCAGCATGAAAAAATTAATCGCCTACAAAGTACCCCAATTTATAGCGAACCTTGGCGCACCCGTCCATTTTCCGGTAGAGCATTTTTTACAAAGGGTGCCTTATCCAAAATCGGTTTTTCAGGGCACGCACGACTGGGTTGTTCCCTACAAAGCCGCCCTGGAATTGAAGCCCTGGGTTGGCGACGACCGGTTTTTTGTCATCGAAGGCGGCGGCCATAAAAACCTCAACCAGTTTGATTATTACCATGAAAAGTTAGTGGAGGTTTTAGAAAAATAATTTTTTATAACACAGAGTCTCACGGAGGAACACGGAGGAACACAGAGTTAGGCATAAAAACTCCGTGAAACTCCGTGTTCCTCCGTGGAACTCCGTGTAAATCGCCCCTCCGTGGAACTTCGTGTAAATCAGATAGCGAATTCAACCAACTCAACTATTCCTTTACATGCGCCTGTTTGAACTTTATATTCCTGCCTTGCTACGATACCTGCGATATTACTTTCGGGCGCATACCAAATACGACGTGCATTCGCCGTATGTCGCTGATTTTTTGGAACATACGTACGGTGATGACCGTTGGTTTTACGTGTTTTCAACAGTAGAAACGCTGCGAAAAAGGCTTCTGCAGGATCGCACAAAACTGTCGGTGACCGACCTTGGCGCGGGGTCGGCTATTTTTGATTCCAATCAGCGCCGCTTATGCGATGTGGTGCGCCACACGGCTATTTCCCCGGCCCTTGGGCGCCTGTTGTTCCGCCTCGTGTGTTGGCATAAACCGGCGACGTTGCTGGAGTTGGGCGCCTCCGTCGGGATCTCTGCCATTTACCAGGCTTCAGCGGCCCTGGAGGCTGCAATCATCACGATCGAAGGTGATCCGGCGTTGGCGCAATTGGCCAGAGGTCACCTCAAAGAAGCAGGCCTAAAACAGGTGAAGTTGTTGGAAGGCGATTTTCAGGTTGTCCTTCCCGGCGCATTGCAAACGCTCAAAAAATTGGATTACCTCTATGCAGACGGCGACCACCGCGCCGATCGCACCCTCGCTTATTTCAATCAATGCATGGCTTTTGCCCACGAAGGCAGCCTTTTTGTGTTCGCCGACATCCATTGGTCGCCCGACATGGAGCATGCCTGGGAAACCATGCGCCGGGATCCCCGCGTCACCATTTCGATAGACCTGTTCGATGTTGGATTGCTGTTTTTTAGAAAAGAAAACAAAGAACAACAGCATTTTACGCTCATTCAGGCGGGCCGGAAGCCTTGGAGGATGGGGTTCTTTTGAGGAGTTGGCAGTTGGCAGGGCTTTAGTTGGCAGGAGGGCTAACTGCCAACTGCCTTTTCCTTAGTGTCAACATCAACGTTGCAGAACTCCTGCCAACTGAATCCTGAAAAACTGCCAACTGACTCTACCTTCCTTCCAGCGTCTGCCGTTGAAATCCAATATTCTTTTTGTTGAAAACAAAACCACTTTTGTCCAATTTGAACGAAGACACATCTTCCAGCGACAACTCATTCAGGGGCACCAAAGCGCGTTCTTCCGCGCCAAGGCTGGCGATGCGCAAATGGTGTTGTTTTACGGCTTCCTGGACGATGCTGCGCACGGTGCGCGCATTCCCAAAGTATTTATCGCGGTAATCGTAGATGAACGACAGGTATTTTCCTAAATGATCGGACGCTTCTGTTGTGACAGTCAGGTTTTCCGCCTCCAGCATTTGAAGGGCAATTTGCTGCAAATCTTCGGGCAAATAGTCGTCGAAGCGCAGCACCTTATCGAAGCGCGAGCTCAGTCCCGGGTTGGCCTTGAGGAAAGCCTCCATATTGTCTGTATAGCCGGCTACAAAAACGAAAAAGCGGCCCCGGTTGTCCTCCATGCGCTTGAGCAGGGTTTGGATGGCTTCGTCACCGAAATCGCCGTGCGCGCTGCCGGTATGGTTGGTCAGCGCGTAAGCTTCGTCAATGAAGAGCACGCCGCCCATGGATTCATCAATTTTTTCAGCCGTTTTGATGGCTGTTTGGCCCACATAACCCGCCACCAAGCCCTGGCGGTCGGTTTCAACCATGTGTCCGCGTTCCAGGATGCCGAGGGCTTTGTACATTTTGGTCAGGATGCGCGCCACTGTGGTTTTGCCCGTGCCCGGATTGCCAATGAACACCGTATGCAGGAAAAAACTGTTGAGCACATCGCGGTTTGTTTCCCGGTAATAGCGTGCCAGGCGCACCATTTCGCTGATTTGTTCCTTTACTTTGGACATGCCCACGAGCTTGTTCAACTCGTCCAGCGATTCCTGCAGCAGCGTCACATCAATCGGGATATGCGGCAGCGCGCGGCCCGGTTTCAGCTCGATTTGATCCACGTCTTCCCACTGAATCAGCGAAAGGGCGTCGCGGTCCAGCGCTCTTGGGTTATCGAGGGCCATGACACGCAGGCCCAAATTGAGTTTTGCTTTATCAATCAAATCAAAAACGAAGCGGGCATTTCCGAACGTGCGGTCGCGTTTGCGGTAATACGCCACAATGATCTCATCAATGCGGGCTTTCGCTTCCGGGGTGAATTGCACGCCTTTTTCGCGGCGGGCGAATTCGGCAATTTCGGAAAGCTCCTGCGGCAAATAGTCCTGAAACTCGAAATGCAATTTGAACCGCGATTTTAAACCCGGATTCGAGTCTAAAAAATATTTCATTTCTTTCGGATAACCGGCAACAATCACTGCCAGGTCGCCGGGGCCGTTCGACATTTCTTTCACCAGGATTTCAATCACCTCCCGCCCGAAATCTTTGGTGTCGTCGTTGGAGCGCGCAAGGGCGTAGGCTTCGTCAATGAAAAGCACGCCGCCCCGGGCTTTTTCGATGGCTTCTTTGACTTTGGGGGCGGTTTGCCCGATGTATTCGCCGACCAGGTCGGTGCGGTCTACCTCGTGAACATGGCCTTTGGAAAGCAGCCCCATTTTTCTGTACAACATGCCCATCATCCCGGCCACGGTGGTTTTACCGGTGCCCGGGTTGCCAATAAACACCGAATGGACATTGATTTCCGTTTTTTCCTCGAAGCCTTTTTCTTTGCGCAATTGCAAAAACTGGATGTACCGGGCGTGGTTGCGCACCTGACTTTTTACGGCATTAAGCCCGATCAGCAAGTCCATGCGTTCCACTAAGTCTTCAAAACTCAGACTGGGTTCTTCCGCAGCGGCAAGCAGGGCGGGCGTATCCTGGTAAGGCAAAATTGCCCCGGCAAAGCCTTCTTCAAAAACGTCGCCGACTTCAAATGGCGCCACAGCAAGCAGTCGGTCCATGAAGACGATTTCAGCCGTATAGCGGTCTTTGCGCCAGGAACCCTTTACATTCGACCCCCAACCGGCAGTGAACACAATGGTTTCATCGTGTTTTTCCACCTTGTGCAGCCGAACGACCTGCCCTTTCAGTTCGCGGGCGTCGTTGTAAAATTTGACAAACAATTCGCATTGCCAGGCTTTGTTGAAAAGCAGGTTTTTTAAAGCAATTTCGACGTAAACGTAGCGGGTTTCTTCGCTGCTGAACCGGCGCATGTACAAGCGTTCCTCTTCCGGAACATCGTCATAAGGGCCCTCGTAGAGTTTGATGGACTGAATATCGAGGTATGGGTTTTCGCCGGGCAAAAGGCTTTTGCCGCCGTCTTCCACAAAAAAATGTTTGACGCTTACTTTTTCGCCTTCTATCCAGGCTTCCCAGTAATAAGCGCCTTTTTTCCAGAAAGCGCCTTCTGCTTTGTTGCCCCAGCCTTCGCGGATGTAGACGATGTTGTCGTATTTACTCACTTTGCGGCGCAGGGGCAGGCTGCAAACTTCTTTTCGGGTTTTTTTAACCGAAAAGCATTTCAATTCCACATCCACTTCCCAATCGTCTTCATCAAAGAGTTTGTTGTAAAATGACAGCTCTGCGTAGATGTAGGTCACTTCATTACGATCGAATACCTGGCGGTATTTTTTTCTGTTGTCGGCCAGCCACTCTGTGGAGGCATAGACCTTCAGATCCCTGAATTTAAATTTTGCGTGACTTGGAACCAAATAGCCTTCCGTCATTCAACGTCGTTTTTTCTTTTTGGATGCGCTTTCTCAATCAGACTGATTCAATGATAGACCAAAATTATAAGAATTTTCCGCTTTTGCAAAGGAAGTTGAATCGTTGTTGAGAAAGTTGTTTGCTGGCTGGTTTCGTTGTTCGTTGAGCGTTGTTCGTTGTTCGTTGAGTTTAGTGTAATTGGGAGCAGGTCACTTATCATCGTAGCTACTTAGGTTGAGGCAAACCTCCACGCTACTGAAAGCTAACGAACAACGAACAACTGACAACGAACAACAGTCACCATTTCCAAACAATCCCCCACTAAATTTTGCCGGCTCGACAAGGATGCCTAACTTCCCGCTCTTCAAACCAAGCCCTGCCGAATGGCCCTGATATCATTAGAAATACCAACCATTGTAAGACACCTCCGGGTAGACGGAGCGTCGCATTATTTATTGCGCCCACTTTTTGTTGCGTACCCGGTTGTCGTATTCCGGCGCTACGAAGAGGCGGTGGCTCAATACCAGAAAGACGTCAAAAACGCTTTTAAGGGTTTTACC
>JALHRK010000340.1 GCA_022841505.1 Saprospiraceae bacterium
TTTGGGAGGGGGCTGAAATGCCATTGGTAAAAACCGTAACCACCTGAAAAAATCAGGGCTGAAAGTGCGAGTAGGATGATTGTTTTTTTCATTTTTGTATAGAGCCAGCTATTGATCGCCACTTAGTGCCGGTGTCTGTTCTTTAGTAAACACGGAGTTTTTATGCCTAACTCCGTGAAACTCCACGTTTACTCTGTGAAACTCTGTGTCATTTAATTTCACGGAGTCTCACGGAGTTGGCACGGAGTTTCGCGGAGTTCGATTACTTCACAGAATACTCCGTGAAACGCTACCGGACGCTAAAAAGACAGGCAATTCCTACCGCACGCCGTGCATCTTCTTCCTGATAAAAGGCGCAAAAACCACCGCCAAAACGGCAATCGCGAGAGAAACGAGCGTCAGTATCCAGAAGAAGTAGCTGATGCCTTTTTCATCTGCAATCTTGTCTACATTCTCTCCAAACTTCGCAGCGCCTTTCATGCCAATCGCCACGGCTAAGTACCAAATGCCGTACATGATCGCGATCATGCGGGCGGGCACCAACTTGCTCACATACGACAAGCCCACCGGGGAAATGCACAGCTCGCCCATGGTGTGAAACAGGTACACTAAGATCAGCCAGATCATGCTCACTGAGGCCGTTTTTGCACCAGGCTCAATGGCACTGGCGCCAAACGCCACACAGGCCATGCCCAACGCCAGGAAGGTCATCCCAATGGCATATTTCATATTGGCCGGCGGGTTGTATTTGCTTTCCCACCATTTGGAAAATAGCGGCGCCAGACTGATGATGAACAGGGAATTCAGGGTGGAGAACCAGGAGGCCGGAACCTCAAGCGTGGCTTCCGCCATTTGATCCTGCAGCATCCAAATAGCAATGCCCCAGACAATGACAAAGCTGGTGGCCAGGATGATGTTGGCAACGGTATATTTTTTGAACGTTTTTTGGAACAGTTTGAAGAGTACCCAGGTGATGATGCCCAACGGAACGACGGTCATCAATGCATTGACCACTTTGAAAATGGTGCCGGCGTTGCCCTCCAATATCCGGTTGGTGTAGTCCCGGGCGAAAATAGTCAGGGTGCCGGGCGACTGCTCAAAAATGGCCCAGAAAAAAATGACCAAAAAGGCAAAGAAGGTTACCGCAATCATCCGGTCTCGCGTCACGACTGCGTATTTCGACAACCGGTAGACCAGCAACCCGATGAACAGCGCCAGGGCCAGCAAAATGGTTAAGTTATTGCCCGAAACTCCCCATAAATTGAAGTTGAAAATATCAATGCTTCCGCTTGAAATAATTTTGGCGGGCTCAAAGATGATCCACAACAACCCCAGAATGATCATGACCGCAATCAGCACCATTTGTCCTGCGTTGAACGGGTTCAACTTGTCGTCGTTGGCATCCAGCGTCCGCTGATCGGATGCTAAGGTAGCAGCGTCTTTTTTCACGGGCTTTAGTCCGATATTCCCAAAAATATTTTGCGCCAGCCAGAACTGTAACAACCCAAAAAACATGAAGATGCCGGCGAGGCCAAAACCCCAGCTCCAACCCACTTTTTCGCCCAGATAGCCACACAACAGGATGCCGAAAAACGCGCCCGAATTGACGCCCATGTAAAAGATGGTGTAAGCGCCGTCTTTTTTCTCCGGGTGGCTTTTATACATTTCCGAAATGATGGAAACCATATTTGGCTTGAAAAAACCGTTGCCAAACACCAAAGCTATCAGACCCAGGTAAATGGAAGTCCCCGTCTCCAGCGCCATAAAACCGTGCCCCAGCGTCATCAGCGAGGCGCCGACCACGACGGCCCAGCGGTACCCAATTATTTTGTCGGCAAAATAGCCGCCCAGCATCGTAGACAAATAAACCAAACCTACATAAGAGCCGAACAAAGCCATGGCCTGCTCCCGGCTCCACGCCCATCCGCCGTCGAGCAGTGACGAAGTCAGGAACATCACCAGCAGGGCGCGCATGCCATAGAAAGAGAACCGTTCCCACATTTCGGTAAAGAACAGCACGAACAATCCTGCAGGGTGCCCGATGACTTTGTTTTCAAAGAACGATGCGGTGTCGCCGTGTGGTGGTGGTAAAGACTCGTCTAGAATACTCATGTTTTGCTGTTTACTGGCGGTTGATTAAAAAACAAAGCGTTTTCGGAATGAGATAGCGTTTCAGATTTGCTTATTGAAAAGCCTCCTTTTCCTGTGGCATTTTGGCAAATATAAACTGCAAAGCCTTATTTCAGGACTTTCGGGCCATCTTTTTGCGTTCCTGACGGTTTGGGGACGAAAGCAGGGGCCAGTTTTGGCGGTGGTTTGGATAAAAATCACTACCTTGCAGTCCAATCTCAACGGAAAAGCGACTCAGGCGCGTAGATAAAACCATTTATCACACGCTCCGACAATCCATCAGCAAAAAATTAGCACCCGGAATGTTCTATCAATCAGAATCAGCCGAAGACCGCGAATTGTTGAAAAACATGGAGGTCATCGAACAATTGGAGGGCTTCGTTGGCGATGCCGTCAAGAATATTTTAGTAGACCCCAATACCTGCTGGCAGCCCAGTGATTTTTTGCCGGATATGACGCAGGCAGACGCTTTCGATCAGGTTCGGCTCCTCCGCGAGCGGGCCGCAGGCATCCCCAGCGAGGTCATCACTTCCCTGATCGGCAACATGATTACAGAAGAAGCGCTGCCAACCTACCAGACCTTTTTCAACATGGTGAAAGGCATCAACGAAGAAGGCAGCATGGTCACCGAACGCGGCTGGGGCAAATGGTCGCGGGCCTGGACCGCAGAAGAAAACCGCCACGGCGACCTGCTCAACAAATACCTCTACCTCTCCGGCCGCGCTGATATGAAGCAGGTGGAAATTACCATCCAAAAACTGATCGGCAGCGGATTTGACCCGAAATCGGGCCGCGATCCTTACCAGGCCATGATCTATACCTCGTTCCAGGAGCGGGCAACCAAAGTTTCGCACGTCAACACAGGCAAATTGGCCGACAAGGCCGGCGACCCGGTGCTTTCCAAAATCTGCAAAACCATCGCCGGCGACGAAGCCCGCCACGAAAAGGCGTACAAGTCGTTTATGTCCAAAATTTTTGAAATTGACCCGGACGGCGCCATTGCTGCTTTTGAAAAAATGATGCGCAAGCAAATTGCCATGCCGGCCATTTTGATGGATACGAATACTTCGCCCGATGGCCTGTTTGCGCGCTTTTCAGCCATCACACAAAAAATCGGCATTTATACCACCTGGGATTACGCCAACATCATTCAACACTTAGTGGATTCCTGGAAAGTGGAGGCGCTCACGGGCCTGAAAGATACTTCCGCCAGGGCGCAGGATTACCTTTGCCAATTGGCCGACCGCTATAAACGAATCGCGGAGCGGATTAAGGCGCCGGAGGAGATTAGCCTGGCTTGGCTTCCTTACTAGTGTCTGTTTTTATAGTCCGATAGCAAGGCATGTGAAGGCCCAAAATTGGTCATCCCGTCCGACGGGCGGGACTCCCACTTTTGGGCCTTCACATGCCTTGCTCTCGAACTCTAAAGAACAGACACCGACTCAATGGACAGACACTAATTAATTGGCAAATTGCCTACTTGTCCCTTGCAAATTTGCCCTTTGCCTACTTGCCTTTTGCAACTTGCCCCTTTCACGGATACGTCGGCTCCGGCATCGTCCCCAACAACGCATCGAAGCGCTCGCGCAGGGTTCGCATGGAATCGGCAACCTGCACGGGGCCTTCTGCGTTCACCAGGCCGTTGCGGATGAACTCGGCTAAGCGCTCGTACTGCGTGCCTGTTCCATTCGCATTCAGCGCGGTCATATTCAGGCGGCATTCGCCAAAGCGCAACTTTTCCTGACTTTTTTGTTCGGCGTTGTCCAACAACGAGCT
Source organism: Saprospiraceae bacterium (assembly GCA_022841505.1). Classification (GTDB taxonomy): domain Bacteria; phylum Bacteroidota; class Bacteroidia; order Chitinophagales; family Saprospiraceae; genus JABWAJ01. The sequence continues at coordinate 3,907 of JALHRK010000340.1, forward strand.
GAATTTTGGACTGTCTTCGTTTGCCAGATCAAGCAGGCGGGCGTAGAGCAGCGGTTTTTCTTTTTTGAAAACGCTGAGCCAGTCCTGGTTGTCCACCGCCTCGCCGCTGTGCGCGTAGGGCGAAACCCACAGCGCCGACAACAGTTCTTCCCTGAATTCGAATATTTTCCGCTTGCATTGCTGCAAATAATACTGCCAAACCTTATTGAAATGCGCGCGCCGCACCGTCATGTGCGCTGTTTCCGATTCCGCCGACCGCATTTTTTCACCGCCCGAACTGTACCAAAGCCGGCCTTCGTTGCCGATCAGGCCCCATTCGTTCGTATTGAGGTAGAGGTAGTCGCGGCCGTCGCTGAAGGCAAACGCTTTGCGCAAAGCAGAAACCTCCGGGCTTTTCAGCGCCTCGGTGATGCCCGCCAGGTCTTTGACCGGATCGTGGCTGCGGCGGTGCAGGAACGCAAGCACATCGGCCTGTGGCGCATCGGCCAGCAACGTTCGGACGAGTGAAGCATAGTCGGCGCGTTCGTTGAGGAGGAAAAGCCGGTCTTGCGTGCTGCCTTCCACCTGCCAGGTTTCAAAACCCGATTCAGGGAAAGGCGGATCGCTGCGTTTCCAGCAGCTCCAGATGATGAAAATGTACTTAGGGTGTGTGTGTGTCATAGTACGTATTATCTTAACTTCCTTTTGGTCTCACCTTGGCTCATGCCCCGTGCTCCAATATTTCACACAACGGCACAACGCTCACCACGAAAAACGAAGTTTTGAAGTTCCGCCGTTGTGAGCGTTGTACCGTTGTGCGAAACAAAAAAAATCCGTGGCGTGAACTACCTTCCAAAGTACCCGATTCCCTTCGCCATCAACGTAGCCAGCAAAGGCAGGATAAACAAAATCAGCAACTCCATCCGGAGCATCATTTTCACCATAGTTGGCACCGTAACCAATTCTTCGCGGTTGTCGCCTTTGCGTTGTTTCAAAAAGAAAACCGTCGGGTAAATCGAAAGCAGGCCGATGACCAAAAACAGGCCGATTTTCAAATGAAAAATCCAGTTTTTGCTGTAAATCACGGCGGGTTTGCCCACGCCGCCAAGCCACAAGGTTAGGCCGGCAGCCAGCAAAACGATCGAGCTGACGCCATAAATGCCGTCTATGATGGAAATCCGCTGCAATTCATTCCGGGTCAATTGTGGCTTCAGCAGGAGGTGTTCGGAGGTAAGTGATGCGACAATGCCAAAAATGGCCAAAAAATGGACGTATTTGAGTAATATTTCGAGCGTCATGGGTGGTGTTATTTTGTTTTGATGGATTCCGGCCAAAGCTAAAAAAAATAGGTAATTTTTCTATGCTTTTTGGTGGAGAGATGCATTCTAACGGCGATACATTGGTCTTTCGTCGAAACGACTTTGATTGATCAAGTGAATTTGAACATTTTGCTTTAGTTTGTAATTCTTTACCACATAGGATTTATATGATTTTTTCACCACATAGTTCACAATAGGGGTTTTCACATAGTCCACATAGGAGCTACGCCCTTTTGAGGCTACATAAAACTCTATGTGCTCTATTGTGAAAAGCTCTATGTGACCTATGTGGTAAAAAAACACTGCATTTTTTAGAATCACCCGACAATATGAAAAAACACCCAACCAAAAACACCTGGCTGTTGGCAATTCTGGCTTGCCTTTTCAGGGCAAATGCATTGCTTGCTGCGCCATTCACCGATGTGCCCGACCCTCCGCTGTTGTTTGCCGGGGGGCTGAGTTTTCCGCAGGCCGTACTGGTCAGTCCGCACACCATCCGGATCCCGTTTAACTGGGTGGGGCGTTTGCCTGCCGTTACAGCCCGGATTGATACGACGGAAGGGATTTTTTTCTTCGATACCGGCGCGGAAAGGCTGTTGCTGAACGAACGCTATTTTACCGGGGATACCCGGCTGGAAGGGATTTCACAATACGGCGTTACAGGCGGAAGCCATTCGGTTTTTTCTAAAGAAGTGGACACGTTGAAATGGGAAAATTTATACCTGCCGGATGTGACCGCCCATGTCCTCGACCTGTCTCATATTGAAAGCAAACGCAACGTGCGGGTGGTTGGCATCATTGGCTATGATATTTTTAAGGAGTACGAAGTGTTGCTGGATTACCCGATGCGGCAGATCGTTTTGAGCAAATTGGATGCGCGCGGAAAAAAGCTGGATCAAAAAGCTTTCCCCGATGCGATCTTCGACAGCTTAGATTTTGTGCTGGCAAAACACGGGATTGTTGTGCAGGCAACCGTAGAAGGCAAAACCCTGAATTTCAACATAGACAGCGGCGCAGAGATCAACCTGCTCGACCGGAACGTGAGCAAAAAAGTATTGAAACAGTTCAAAGTGATCAAACGGGTCAACCTCAACGGGGCGGGTCAACAAACCGTGGAAGTCCTTGCCGGCACCTTAGCCGGCGTGCAATGCGGAATACAGCGCAACGGCGCTATGAACACGCTGCTGACGAGTACAGAACAGATGAAATCTATTTTTGGGATGAGGATAGACGGCGTGATGGGCTTTGAATTTTTGCGGCCAAGGCGCACCATCATCAACTATAAGCTGCAAAAATTGTATTTTCTTAAGATGATAATTCCGTAGGCATGCGTATTCACCATTCATGTATAGCTTTTCTATTGGCGCCTTGCCTGTTGTTGCTTCAGGGCACAAACCCGCTGTCTGCCCAAACGCAGTCCAAATCCTACTATTTTGAGGAAGACGAGGTCGTTTTTGAATTCGATATCCGCCTGTACCAAAAAGCGGAAGCCGACGGGACGCTGCAAAAATTAGAATTTGCTGATTTTGACATCAACCAGGTCGCCATTGCCGGCGATTTCAACAAATGGTCGAAAAAGGCCTGGAAAATGAAAAAAATCGGCCCCTATACCTTCCAGTTGCGCAAAAAAATCAAAGATTTCAACGACAATTTTACCTGGGAATTCAAGTTTCTGATCAACGGACACTATTGGGCCGACCCGGCCAACCTGCGGGTGGATGAAAAGATCATTTCCGACGACATCTGGGAAGGGGTGTACAACCTTGATGTGTACAATGTTCAGCCAGTCGAGCACGGAAACGCCTCCTTTTTTCTGGAAGGGTTT
>JALHRK010000341.1 GCA_022841505.1 Saprospiraceae bacterium
AAATCGTAAGCGTATAAAGTCGTCACCGTGAGGGCAAACAACCGCCCTTGCATGATTTCCATCCCGTATTTGGCCTTTAACCCGGTTCCGAAATAAGAAATGGCGCCGTCGGCGGTACGTTGCACGATGCTGGTGCCGTCGTCAGAGGTCAAAAAACGCTGGCCGGCAGCGTCGTACTCCACACTTTCGCCTTTGAAAACCTGGGCAAATGCAAGAACAGGGAGGCATAAAAACAAGAGCGCAAATTTCATATTAACTTTTTTTGCAAAGGTAGGGATAAAAAAGTTGGGAGGGAGAGAGGGCGAGAGGGTGAGAGAGGGAGGGAGAGAGAGGGTGAGAGCCCGAAGAACAGGAGGCACAAGGCGGAGGCAGCGTTTTTTTTGTTAAAAGTTGAGTGCCCGCAGTGACTGGGCCTTTTTATCAATTCCTGCATGAAATTCAAACACTTACGATTCAAAAAAAACTTTCAAAACAGGAAAAAAAAGTCCATTTTAAAGACAAATAATCAAGTAAAAATTCTTAGCTTTATAAGAGCATTTTCATTCTTTCATTCACAAAAAAAGTAATTTATGAACCCAAAAGCGCTGTTTTTCTGCGCGGCATTGCTTTGCGCCAATGCCATTTTTAACCATTTGTCCGCACAGCGGGTTGACCTCGACAACAAGGCCGTGCCAACGCCATTCATCGAGCTGCCCAAAAAGCCGTTGCCTGCCGATTACACCACCTACGGCGCCACCATTTCCGCAAAACCAGACCAGTTGCGCCGGTGCAATTTGACCGAAACTGCCTTGCAAAGCTATTTGAACCTGCCTGGTTTCCAGAAGCTGAACCAGGGTGGGCATTTCCACGTGGAAGTCGTCATTGACGATTTTTCGGTATCCAGCACCAGCATCCAGTCCAAAACCGAAACCTCGAAGGACAAGGACGGCAAGCAAACCAGCACGACCACGTATTGGGTGCAAGCAATTTATGCCATTCCCATCCAACTCAAGGTGACTAATTTTCAAGGGAATGTCATTGAGGAAACGATCCTGAGCAGCATGGAAAAAACCGGCACGCACGTCAGCAAAGCATTTTATTCCTCCAGCCAGGCACAAGACCATTGGAGCAAAAACCGGGTTTCGGAACTGAGCAAGGTGGAACAGAACGCCATCCAGAGTGCTTTTTCCACCATCAGCGCACAGCTGAAGAACAACTACGCCTACGACCCAAGGCCCAGGAGCACCAGCGTTTTTCAATATGTGGACTCTAAGAAGCTGCCTGATTTTGAAGGGTTTGACAAAGCATTCACCGTGCTTTCTGAAAGTTTTGCCAAAATGAAATACGACGAGCCATTGGACGAAGTCAAAGCGGGCATGCAACCTGCAATTGACTATTGGCTGGCTAACAAGGACCGGTTTGATCAGGAAGACAAACAGCAGCGGAAGCTCAAGTTTGCCTGCCTTTACAACTTAACCAATGCCTATTTCTGGACAGAACAGTTTGACCTGGCAGCGCAATACGCCAAGGAACTCGCCGCTATGGACTACAAAGAAGGCAAGGCTGACAATTTCTTAGACAACATCAAAAAGGTAAAAGAAGACCTGGCCAGGTGCAACAAAACCACCCGCCACTTCAAGGCGGAAGCTTCGAAAGAAGATATCGAGGCTGCCTCGGAGGTGGAGTACAAAACTGAAAAAGTAGCGAAACTGGATGCGCAAAAATTTGACCAGCTCAAGCGGATGGGCGTTGGCGAAGGTGCGGAGTACTTCGAAGGGGAAATTGTGTTCAAGGACAAAGGCGCCGTAAAATGTGCTTTTTGGGTGGATTACACCAGAAACAGCGAGCTGGTATTCCTGCGGGGCCAGCAAAACGTTGTGGTCATTGAGGAAAACGACAAGGGCATCAACCGGTTGGATATTGACCCCACAAAATTGGAGTCGTTCAGCTTTGCGGGCAAAACCTTCCGATGCCTGCCCTACTCCCCCGGCTCTCAGCTTTCCATGAAAAAGAGCAACCAAATCATGGAAGTCCTGTTTGAATCGGATAGAATCCATGTGTACAAGTTTTACCCGCTGGCCGAAGCGAATGTAGGCAACACCACTACCGAAGTGGCCTTCCAAAAGCAAAGCGACAAAGAGTTTACTTCCCTTGGCGGCATGAAATTCCTGAACTGGAAAAAAGGGCTTTCCAAATATTTCGCCGATTGCCCGTCGGTGAGCAAGAAGGCCGCCGATGGCGTTTATGAGCGCACCGACAATGGCGTTCTGGACATTGCAAAGGCGTATACCGAAGAATGCAAATAATTGATTGTAAAATTCTTACGCCCTGAATAATGCATGGTCGAATCCTGGAATAGGTTTGAAGATTAAGAACCTATTTCAGGATTCGACAATAGGTTTAACATCGTCAACTTAGTGAAGTGAACGACCCTGAAAGGGTCAAATGTGAATAGCCCCCGATTGCACTATTCACCTTCAACCACTTCGTGGTTATCGTTCGCAAAGTTGACGACATTAAACAATTTCTTCCCTAACTTTGAAACGATGCTCCGCTTGCACGTTTCGTAACAAAAGACAAAATCCACTGTGTCATTCCCAAATTTTAAAAAATGAACAGAAAAACATTCTTAAAAACACTGGCAGTATTGCCCATAACAGCAGCAGCAGCAATGAAACTGAACGAACTAAATAAAATGACGGCGCCATTGAGCAGCACCGCTAAAATGCCCGTGTTGTTCCTGGGTCATGGTAGTCCGATGAATGCCATTGAAGAAAATGAGTTTGTAGCAGGATTCAGAAATATCGGCAAAACAATTCAGAAACCGAATGCAATCCTGTGTGTATCGGCACATTGGGAAACGAGAGGAACTTTTGTAACCGCCATGCAAAACCCGCCAACCATTCACGACTTTGGAGGGTTTCCTAAAGAACTTTTTGAAGTCCAGTATCCGGCGCCGGGAAGCCCTGACCTGGCGAAAAACACGAAATCACTGATCAAAAAAACGGAAGTGGGTTTAGATGATAAATGGGGACTTGACCACGGCGCCTGGAGTGTGATCAAACATTTATATCCGGAAGCAGATATTCCGGTTATTCAGATGAGTTTAGATTATCATCAATCGCCACAATACCATTATGAACTGGCAAAGGAAATAAAATCGCTGCGCGAAAAAGGCGTACTGATTATTGGAAGCGGCAACATGGTTCACAACCTGAGCATGGTGGCATGGGATAAACTGAATGACGCTGAATATGGTTTTGACTGGGCAATCGAAGCAAGTGAAAAAATGAAAAAACATATTTTGGATGGGGACCATCAGCCGTTGATCAATTTCCGTTCACAAGGTAAACCGTTTGACTTAGCCATTCCAACGCCTGAACATTACCTGCCTTTGCTTTATTCCTTAGCCCTACAGGACAAAAATGAGGAAGTGCGTTTATTCAATGACAAGGCGGTGGCGGGTTCTTTAACCATGACCTCTGTAAAAATTGGATAATTAGTGTCTGTCTTTATAGTCCGATAGCGGCGTTATGCGAAGGCCCAAAATTGGTCATTTACGTGAAGTAAACTCCCACTTTTGGGCCTTCACATGCCTTGCTCTCGAACTCTAAAGAACAGACACCAGACTAAAAAGACAGACACTAATTAAGAATCCAAAAACTGGAGCAAAGCCTGTTCACATTTCACCCGATGAAAATGCCACTGGCTATAAGGCAACGTGAAACTGCACACTCCAATCCGGTCCAGCATTTTCCAGCGTTCTATCGGCGCCGAAGATTGAAAAGTGCCAGGATAACCAATCAGATCAATGCAATAGGTTTGCCCTTGGTAGACGAGAACGAGGTCAATCTCCATGCCCGCTATGGGGTAGTTTGTGAAAGAAAGATGGATTCCCTTGCGCTCCAGAAAATGAAGCACTTCAGCCATAAAAACATCCATTACTGGTTCGGCTAAAGATTGTGGCAGTGGCGCATAGCGACTAACTAAAGCCTCCAGATAATGCCGCAGCAAGTTGTTGGCAGGCATCTGGTCAGCCGGCACAGACAACAAAATATGCTGAGCTACACGGGCGCGTGTGATGCTGACATTGAAGACATCCTCCTTGTTGAGGTAATGAAAAACACCCGCAGGACTTTTGCCGTCAACCACCCACGACAAGTACATGACGTCGCGCTCTTCCCCCTGAAAATCGTGGGGAGAACCAATAAGTATGCGGTGCCGCTGGAGCTGCTCTGCTGTAAATTCATCCGCGAATAGTCGTTTCAGCAGATCAACCTGGGCCCGGAAAGGAGACAGCACACCTATGCTCTGGCACAACCAATGGCTCAGCGCTTCCTCTTTGGCTACCAATCCGGTTACTGCACTTACAATCGCCTGAGCTTCGGCAAGGTTTTGGCCGACTGCATTTCTAACCCCTTCCGTTTGGCAGATAAACAAGCAAGGCTCTGCCAGGGTAATTGGGGTAGCGGTCATAATTTTAAGCCTGGATCCATAAAACTGTTGGTTGCTAAAAGCAATAATCCCGGGCAGCGAGCGAAAATGCTCATCAAGCATGTGGATTTGATTTTGGTTGTCAAGGCGGTTAACAACCAAATCCAGAATACTGGTATCTCGATAGGACAAATGAGCCGGAGGCTTGAAATCAGTTAGTCCAAATTGTTGAGCGAAAACTTCCTGCTGGTTGAAGGAAAGGAAAGAAACATGCCGCAATTGATGCGGGTCGCCAACGATAACCGCCCGTTTGGCACGCTGCAACAAAGGCAATACGCTGGCAATATCAGATTGACTGGCCTCATCAATAATGACCAGATCAAACAGGCCAGCTTCCAGCGGCAAGACCTGGTGAACATTGGCAGAATTGACCAACCAAACGGGTAATGCAGGAAGTATCCGGGGAAATTTAACTCCCTGGAAATGAACTGCTTTTTCATTGCCAGTTTTCGCTTTGAGCGCTTCCCAGAATGTCTGCAAATCACACCTCCGCTTATTCAAAACGCCGCGTAATCTTTTAAAAAATAATAGCTTGAGGTAGTGTTTTGCTGTCTGGTGAGATTCCTGAAGCGCTTGTTCCAATTGTGACATAAGCTCCCAAAAGGGCCTGCGGCGCTGTATCCGGGATTGCAACCACCACAAATGGAGCCGTTGCCGCCAGAATAATGCATCCGGCAATAAAAGGTGCCCCACCCGTATTTCATCGGCGCTCCGTTGGGCAATGGACTCCGATAGTTGATCAATTTTTTTCTTCAGCTTTGCCAACCGCTTTTGGGTCGAGGTAAACTCCTGATCCGAAACGCGAATCATTCCAGCCCCGTAAAGCCAGTTTTTGATGCGTTGGCGCAAATGTTTGCGGTAATCCTTGCGCGTGGCGCGAATTGCGATATCCGGTAACTGAAAATCGCGTTCCAGTTTATCGGCAATGACCTCAACAGCCTGGGTGTTTTTGGCCGCAATCAAGACGGATTCCCCTTTGCTGAACCGGTCAGCAGCAATAGCTGCTATGGTAAATGACTTGCCCGTTCCCGGTGGGCCATTGACAATACTGAGTATTTCAGTTGCACTGGCTTGAAGAATCGCTTCCTGGTTGCTGCTCAGGGTGACGGGTAGCGGGCTTATGCGCTGAACCGAGCGTTTTCGGGTATCCTTTGACGGTAAAAACAACCGCTGAATGACCGGCGAAAACTTCTGCTGCGCTGCCATGGCTTCCAGCTCATTCAAAATACCTAATGATCCGGCTGGCTTATCCATCACCCCAAGCCCCATAACCGGCAGCAGCCGAAAGCCGTCACGCTGCGTTTTAATCAGCCTTTTTAGTGCTTCTGCGGATAGATCCACTGGAAATTCCATCAGGTCCTGGAAGTCAATGGGGATTTCAAGATTTTGAAGAACCGCTTGTATGGCACACAGGGTCTCAAAACCAATCGGCCCGGTTGGTAACTGCTGCTGCAATAGCGGATACAAGCCACTGGAAAGGTCTTCATTCCCCTGCAATACCTCGGCAAATGCCGGATTTAAAACCATATTGGAAAAGTCGGCCTCCGCCAGAAAAACTTCCTTGTTTTCGAACAGGGTCACCGGGATCAGGTACAGGGGAGCACAAACCTCCCTTGACTTGCCCAGGACCGTGCTCCGCCCAATCAGCATAAAAGCGCAAGCATACAGCTGTTGTTCTTTGCTATGGAGCAACAGGTGTTTGGTCAATGCGGCTCCCCAATCTGTGGGCACCGGATGACTGTGCAACCGACCGCTGATCCATTCCGCATCTGCATCCAAACGTGCAAACGTTATTTTGCTGCTGAAAAAATTCAGCAGGTGTACCGCCCTGAGATCAGCTTGATAACACGCTCTAAAATAACGAATTATGGAAGGAAGCATAATTAGGGTTGTTTGGGAATTGCGGTTGAATCTTCTGATGCAAGATTACAAAGATAAACATTGGAACAGCATTCAAAAATCATGGTACCCATTGATTTTTTGTAAAAAAAACGATCTTTACAAAGTTACGGGCACGCTCAGTGGTGGTTATAAGCGAGTTGCCCGTAGGAACAATATATAACACAATAAACTGACAATCAACCATGAAGAAACAAATTTTCACGCTCTTGATGCTGATGACAACCTTAGAGGTCGCCTACCCTTGCTCCGCAATTGTACTAAAAGAAGGCCCTCAATTTTTTCTGGCAAAAAACTTCGACTGGACCCACCGGGAAGGCATCCTTGTTAAGAACCTGCGGGGAATCCCTAAAACGGCCTATTTTACCCATACCGGAGAACCGGCGTCGTGGACGAGCAAATATGGCAGCGTTTCTTTCAATCAAAACGGGAAAGAAATGCCGTATGGTGGAATGAACGAAAAAGGGTTGGTGGTTGAAATGCTGTGGTTGGAAACGACTCAATACAACATCAGCGAAGAAAAAAAGTATGTAAACGAATTGGAATGGATCCAGTACCAGCTTGACAATTTTGAGACTATCCAACAGGTCATTGACCATTTGAAGGCCCTGAAAATTTATCCCATAAAAGGAAAAATTCATTACATTT
>JALHRK010000342.1 GCA_022841505.1 Saprospiraceae bacterium
TAACTTTGCCCGCCTTTAACACTTTTTCCCTTTCTTAGGGCTGCCAAAGTCTAATATCTAAAGTCTAACATCTAACGTCTATACATGAGCTTCTTCAACAAGTTTTTCAACCGCGAAAAGAAGGCCGAACTCGACAAGGGCCTGGAGAAAACCAAAACCACCTTCTTCGATAAACTGGCCAAAGCCGTGGCCGGCAAATCCACCGTGGACGAGGAAGTACTCGATGAAGTGGAGTCCATCCTCATTTCCTCCGACGTGGGCCGGGAAACGACCGTCAAAATCATAGACCGCATCACTGAACGGGTGGCACGCGACAAATACCTCAACACCAACGAACTAAATGAAATATTGCGCAGCGAAATCGTGAACATCCTGGCGGAAAACAACACCGGAGACATCGAAGACTTTTCGCTGCCCGCCGCCCAAAAACCTTATGTACTGATGGTAGTGGGCGTGAACGGCGTTGGCAAAACCACCACCATCGGCAAGTTGGCCTGGCAATACAAACAGCAGGGCAAAAAAGTCGTGATGGGCGCCGGCGATACCTTCCGCGCTGCTGCCGTAGACCAGCTCAAAATCTGGTCGGAACGCGTCGGGTGCGACTTTTTCAGCAAAGGCATGGAAGCAGACCCCGCCGCAGTCGCCTACGAAACGGTGCAATACGCCATCAACAACAACTGCGACGTGGCCATCATTGACACCGCCGGACGCCTCCACACCAAAATCAACCTGATGAACGAGCTGACCAAAATTAAGCGCTCCATCAGCAAAAAAATGGAAAGCGCCCCGCACGACGTGCTGCTGGTGCTGGATGCCACCACCGGCCAGAATGCCATCGAACAGGCCCGCCGTTTCACCGAAGCGACCGAACTGACTGCCCTGGCGCTCACCAAACTCGACGGCACCGCAAAAGGCGGCGTCGCCATCGGCATTTCCGACCAGTTCAAAATTCCGATCAAATACATCGGCGTGGGCGAAGGGATCGAGCAGTTGCAGGTCTTCAACAAACGCGCTTTTGTGGATTCCCTCTTTGAGAAATCCTGAGCATGGGCGATTACCGCAGGCTCCGGGTGGTGGAAAAGCATCAAGAAACGACTGATGCGTATACGTTCGTGCTGGAACCAGCCGACGGCCTCCCCTACCCTTACGAGTCCGGGCAGTTTGCAACCCTGATTTTTAAAGTCAATGGCAAAGAGCGGCGCCGCGCATATTCGTTCAGTTCGGCGCCCGGCCACGACGGCCTGCCCGCCATCACCGTAAAGCGGGTGGCCAACGGAGAATTTTCCAACTACCTGATCCGCAACGTTCATCCCGGCGACGAATTGGAGGCATTGGACGCCTTAGGTCAATTCACGTTGAAACGGGTGCAGCCCACCGACCGACAATTGTTTTTTGTAGCTGGCGGCAGCGGCATCACGCCGGTTTTTAGTTTGTTGAAAACGCTGTTGCACCAGGAACAAGCGCCGTTTATCACACTCTTTTACGCCACACGCAGCGCTGACAATACCATTTTTAAAACAACCATAGACGGCTGGATTGCACGCTATCCCGACCGCTTTCAGTGCATTTACCTGTTCAGCTACGACCGGCATCCCGATCGCCCGCACCTGCACGCACACCTCAACAACGGCCTGCTGGAAGCGCTCATTGCACAATATGGGTTGTTCCCGACTGAGGCCCTGAACTTCTTCCTCTGCGCCCCCGAGGCGTTGATGCGCATGGCGGAAATTACCTTGCGGTACTTAGGGCTGGGCGAAACCCAAATCCACAAAGAGGTCTATACACCCAAACCCGTCGACGTCCATTTTTTACCCGAGGTCAACCCTGCTATCCGCCACCGAATTACCACCCGAGGCAAGAAGTACAATTACGAATTCGAAGTCTTTGAAGGCGAAACCATCCTCGACGGCGCCCTGCGCCAGGGGATTATCCTGCCTTACAACTGCAAGGCCGGCGTTTGCACGGCCTGCACCGCGCAATGCACCGCCGGCGTCGTCAAAATGCTGTACAACGGCTCCCAACGCATCGGCAAAGCAGGCGAATTGGTGTATACGTGTATTGGATATGCGGAAAGCGAAGGGGTTGATTTGAAGATTTGAACATCACCCATTAATCTCATGCAACGCTTTCCGGATGTCTTTCAGAGAACAACTTTGATAATCAAGGGTATATTCCGATTCGTCACCGGCACGCGTTTCCCGAACAGACATTTTTGGACGGCCTTCCTCTAATTTGATCGCCAGAATCTTTACCGGCGTCGCTTTCGGTATGCCTGCGGTAACATACAAACTACCGCGTTTCCCTGCGCTTAAAATGCTGCTGCGGTCTTTCAGGATGATGTAAACCCGCTCTTCCGAGTCGTCTTCATCCTTGATCGCTAACTGCAGGCGTTCTCCGGGATCATTAGAAAAAACATCACAATTGACCCATCCAAGGCGGTTGACCTGATAGAAATAAGCATCCATCGAAGCCATATCCGAACGGACCTTGCCTCCCTTGGCTTCAAAAGCCTCAATTTTTTCTTTGTTTTCGGCATTCCAGGCTTCCAGTTTTTTTTGCCAGATGTTTTCCTGAACTTCCCACTCCGCTTCGTATTTTTCTACAACAGCAAGGTACTCGCTACTTTCGTAAAAATTGGCTTTTTTTTGCGCCAGCTCTTCAAGCCAGACTTTGTTGCGCGCCGGAAAACTCGCCTTGTCCGCTTCGTATTTCGCTACGGCAGCTAAGTAGGCAGGGTATTGTTTTTCCTCGTAGTGTTTCATGTGTTTTTCATGCGCGGCCACTTGTTTTTGGTACATCGCTTCTTCTTTCTCCCGCACTTTTTCTTTGCCCATGACCATGCGATCCATAAATCCAGGCTTGTAAATGACTGTTTCCCGCCTTGGCGCAACCGGTTTGTAAGGCGCCCGCGGCATTTCTGGCTGCCGGGGTTGTGTGGAATAGTCGGGGACAAAAACCGGCAAACGATGCTTTTTTGGCGTGGGCATCCGCGGCATCGGCGACAAATTCAGGGTGGCGTCCAAACTCGTTTGAAACCCCTGCCCCGTTGACTGCCAGTTGGTCAGCTTGCCTTCGGCGTTTTGCTCGCCCAAAAACAATTGCATGCCTTCGCGCAATGATTCAGCGGGCATAGACACCACGATTTGGGCGTCAGATTTGAGCTGGAGGGATTTTCCATTGCTGGTGGCATCCACATAAAACATTCCGGCTGTTTCCAGCAGTTTGTCGCCGCAGGACGTGGTCAGATCAGCGAGCAGCATGTCGGCCATGCTGTAGGTTTCCCGCAGGGCAATTTCGACGGAAGCATTCGGAGCGCCGCTGCCGTCTGTAAACTCGAAGGATCCCGCTTCGATCCACAGGTTGGTGCCCTGTTTCCCGGTCAGTTGCACAGATTTTTCAGGGCTGATGGTAAAATACTGCATGCGGTTGTCGCTGAGGCGATCCGTTAATTCACTTAAAGATTGCAGGGTGGCAATGTTCACCACCAAATCTACGCGCCGGTTGAGTTTGCGGCCCGACTCGTCGTCGTTGGCGTGGGCAGGGTCGCTTTCGCCCAGACTTGCCATGCTTGTTTTTTCGGTTTTTAAACCCCGTGCAGCCAGGTATTCATTCACCGATTTTGAGCGCCTTTCGGCCAATTTGAGGTTGTAGTCCTCCGAGCCGCGGCTGTCGGTGTGCGCGAAGATGTCCACCGAATAATCTTCCGGGTATTGTAATTCTTTCAATACCTGGTCGAGTGTTTGCCGGGCTTCTTCGCCCAGTTCATGGCGGCCGGTTTCAAAATAAACAGCGTAACGGGTACTTTGCTGTGCAGAGAGGGTGGCGCCCCACATCAGCAGTGAGACAAACAGGAATAGGATTCGTTTCATAATTATTGGGTTTTTGAGGATAATGCAGAAACAACGAAAAGTGACAAAAATTAACGGTTGACGGTAGATGGTAGACGGTTGACGGGCCCGTCCACCGTCCACCGTCTACCGTCAACCGTCTACCGTCAATCGTTAAAAAATATACCGCAAACCAACCTGCAACTGCCAGCGCGACAAGAGGCTGAAATCGTCCGTAAAGGTCGTTTTCAGGTCCGTGTCAAAACTGTAAGTTGGCACACTGTTGGAGACGGAAACGCCTACTGGCTGCGTATTCGTTGGGAACTGGCGCACGCCCCATTTGTTGCTGATGAGGTTGCCGATATTCAGCACATCAAGGCTGAACTGGATGGTATTGTTCCCTACTTTGTAGTCCTGCAGGATGCGGACATCCCAATTGGAATACCACGGGCTGAGGATGGCGTATTTTTCAGCGTATTGCCCGCGGCGATCACTCAGGTATTCGTCCTGCTGGATAAATGCATCGAACGCATTGCGTTGAGCGGTTTGCTCTTCCGCAGTTCCTGCAAACTGCATTTGCCCCAGTTCCGAAGTTGTGGGTATGTAAATCAGGTCATTCAGGAAGGATCCATCTCCATTCAGGTCGCCCGAATACGTGTAGGTGAAACGCCCGCCTTGTGCATACTGCATAAACAGCGAAAACGTGGTTGCCCAAACGCCTCCATATTCAAACTTCTTGTGCGCCGCGCCCACAATGCGGTGGCGGTTGCCGTACAGCGAAGGCGATAAAATCGCTTCGTTCACATGGCCCAAAGCCGGGTTGCGGTCGAAAGCATCGCTGGAGATTTCCGCTTCGATAGAACTCGCGTCTTTTGCATCGAGGAAGTTGTAAGACAGCGTCGTGTAAAGTCCGTTTTTCCAGTAGCGCTGCAATTGCAACGTTGCATTGAAGGTTTCCCCCAAATCTGTATTGGTAAACACGTAAGCATTGTTGGCAAACGGAACTGTCCGGTCAGAAGCCTGGTAAATCGCACGGCCGTCCGGGCCAGCCAATTTGCCGGTGGGCGGCTTGACGCCGTAGTTGCGCACCATCATCGCATTGATGTCTTTCGTATAAATCAAATCTGCCGACAACACCCAGTCGCCGCCAAACTTGCGGTCAAAACCTAAGTTCGTCCGCCACACCTGCGGGTATTTGAAGTCGGGGCGCGTCACATTGTAGAAAAAGAAATTCGGGTTAGCAACCTGGTTGCCAATCCATACAAAAGGAAAACGACCGGTGAACAAGCCCGAACCACCGCGCAGTTGCATGGTTGAATTGCCCAGAATATCCCAATTGAAGCCAACGCGTGGCGAAAACAGCGGCGTTTGATCCGGCAATTGGGTATGGTCAAATACTATCGGATTGCCGTCTTCGTCAAAATATGTGAGGTCGGGAACGAAGCAGCAGTTGCGGTCAATGACCTCCTGAATTTTGTCCGGCGTATCAAAATACAGCGGCATGTCCATGCGCAACCCGTAAGTCAGCGTAAAATCGCGACCAATATTCCATTCATCCTGCGCGTAAAAAGCTGCTTGTCCCAGGTTGGTTTCAGCCAATGCCCAGTCTGATTCGCCAATAGGCCTTCTGGCGAAAGCCACATCGTCGTCGAAAGAACCGGTTTGCACACTGTCTAAGAAAGCCGCAACGCTCTCAAATCCGGGGCTGAAGGTTCCACCGTAGGCATCGAGGTTAAAGGAGTTATTGAACTCAAAACGCTCAAAACTGCCGCCAATGGTAATGGTATGGTCGCCAGCGTAAATATTGAAGTTGTCCGTCACGTGGAATACGTCCTGATCCAGGATGTTGTTGATCGAAAATGGCTCGTGGCCGGCTACGATATAGCGGATCCCGTCTTTGTTGATGTTGATGACCGGGAACGGCGCCGAGAACGGATCGCGCGAGTCGCGGAAAGAGGTGTATCCGACTTTCAGCTTGTTAGCCGCTTTGTTGCCAAAAATGGACTTCAATTCCACAATCCCCGACTGAATTTTGTTGTTAATGCGGTAGCCGGAGTTTTCAAACTGGAGGGTAAAAAAATCTGGCCCGCGCCGGCCAATAGCCGACGGGTGCGCCGGTTTCTCTTTAAATGCATTCAGGAAATTGTAGGTCGCAGTCAGCGTATTGCTTCTATTGATGTTCCAATCCAATTTCAAAATCGCCTTTTCGTTGCTGGTCTGGTGCTCGAAATTTTCGTAAGCGCCCGTTTCGTAGCTGAAGCGCTGACGGAGGGCGTTCGACACCGCTTCCAGGTCCTGTACTTCCACCCGGGCTACGTTTTCACCCGAGCGGTTGGCCCCTGCCGCAATAAAGTTGGAGCCAAGGTCGTCGCGGCGTTCCAGTTCCGCATTCACAAAAAAGAAGAGTTTGTTTTTAATGATGGGGCCGCCAAGGCTGAAACCGGTCTGCAACTGGGTCAGCGAAGGCACAAAAATGCTTTTACCGTTCACCTTGGAGCCAGTTAGATCCTGGTTTCGGTAAAATCCGAATACCGTGCCATGTATCGCATTCGTGCCACTTTTGGTCACCGCGTCAACAGATGCGCCGGTGAAGCCGGATTGGGTCACATCGTAGGGCGCCAGCGAAATTTGAATTTGCTCGATGGCGTCTAAAGAAATGGGTTGCGCATCGGTTTGTCCCCCGGGCGTGGCTGCATCGAGACCAAAAGGGTTGTTGAAAATGGAGCCGTCAAGGGAAAAGTTGTTGTACTGGTCGTTACGCCCACCGAAAGAATTCCCGTCGGAGGCTGGAGTCAGGCGGTAATAATCCGCTGCGGAACGCGAAATGGTAGGCAGGCGTTGCAGCAGATCCGAGTTGATGCTTGTAGCCGCGCCGGTGCGTTCGTTGTTGAGCACCAGGTCCGACTGGCCGGTTACGACCACTTCCGTCAGTTCCTGCGACTCTGATTCCAACACAAAATTCAATGTTAGTTTTTGCGCCAGCACCAGGGTTACATCTGAGTAAGCTTCAGATTTGTAGCCAACGTAAGATGCTTCTACTTTGTACGGGCCGCCAACCCGCATGTTGGGGATGGTGTAACGGCCATCTTCCCGGGTAGTTATGCCGTAAAAAGTTCCGCTGGGTTCGTGCGTCGCAATAACGGTGGCAGCAACGAGTGGTTCCCCTTTGGCGTCGGTGACGATGCCAT
>JALHRK010000343.1 GCA_022841505.1 Saprospiraceae bacterium
TCGGCTGGTAAAACCCGAGCAGCAACTTGATCAGCGTAGTTTTGCCGCTGCCGCTGGCCCCTACGATGGCCGTGACTTTGCCCTGCGGAATCGTCAGCGTGATGTCTTTCAAAGCCAACGGCGCCAGTTGGTTGTATTGAAAAGAGACATTTTCAACCTGCAAATCGCCGGAAGAAGGCAGCACATCGGCGTATTCCCCACCGGCTTCTTCTTCGAGTTCGTGGATTTCGCTCATGCGCTCCAGACTGATGCGCGCGTCCTGGGCCGCCCGGATGAACGAGATGAGCTGGGACAGCGGCGCGTTCATTTGCCCCACGATGTACTGAATGGCCAACATCATACCCAGGGTCAGTTCGCCACCAATCACCGCCCGGGCAGCCATAAACGTGATGAGGATATCTTTGAGCTGGTTGATGAACAACGCGCCGGCGTCCTGATACTGCACAATGGCCAAAGCGCGCACATTGGCACGGAACAACCGGGCCTGGATATGCGCCCATTGCCAGCGGCGTTTGCGCTCACTGCGCTGCAATTTGATTTCCTGCATGCCCTGAATCAGTTCAATCAGGGTGTTTTGATTTTCGGATTGTTCGCGAAAGCGCAGGTGATCCACTTGCGCCCGTTTGCGCAGAAAAAGCACAATCCAGGTGAAATACAGCGCCGCCGCCAGGGCAAACACGAAAAAAATGGGCGGGTGATAAATGGCCAGCACAATGCCGAAAACCACCAGACTAAAAAACGAAAACAGGGTATTGAGCGTAGAGCCAGTCAAAAAACTTTCGATGCGGCGGTGGTCGCCGATGCGTTGCAGCAGATCTCCGGTCATTTTGGTATCGAAAAAGCCGATCGGCAGGCGCATGAGTTTGGCTAAAAAATCGGAGATGAGCGCAATATTCACCCGCGCGCCGATGTGCAACAGGATCCAGCTCTGGATGAAATTGGCCGTCATTTGTCCCAAAAACAAGGCCAACTGCGCAAACAGGATCAGCGAAACAAAGCCTAAATCCTGGTTGTCCACCCCTTTATCCACGATGGCCTGGGTGAGAAAAGGAAATATGAGTTGGAAAACGCTGACGATCAATAAGCCGGCCACCAATTGCCACAGCAACCGTTTGAAGGGCCGCAGGTATTGCAATAAATGCATCAAACCGCGCCGGGGCGGGGTTGGCAGGGCTTCATCGCGGGAGTAAAACTCAGGCGTAGGCTCCAGCAATAAAGCGATGCCTTTGTTGCCTTCTCCAACCCAGTTTTTCAGAAAATCCGCGTGGCTGAGCTTCATTTTGCCGACTGCCGGATCGGCGATCCAGACGTACTTGCGGTTGATTTTATACACCACCACAAAATGCCGTTGCCGCCAGTGCACAATGCACGGCAGCGGAGCATCTTTAAGCCCGTTTTCATCCGGATTCCCCCCAAACAAAGGCAATTTCACCGCTAAGGTGCGGATGCCAATGCTCTCCGCCGCTTCCACGATGCCGCGCAGCGAAACCCCCTCGCGGTCAATATAGGAGCGCTCGCGCAGATATTGCACCGGGTATTGCCTGCCATGATGCGCCGCCACCATGCGCAGGCAGGTAGGGCCGCAGTCCATCGCGTCCAATTGGCGGTAAAACGGGAAGCTTTGCAGGGGCATAGGCGTGAAAGTTTTTCAACGGGATGAAAGGTAAAAATGATTTTTGAAGTTGTGGGTGTGTGTGGATAGAAAAATTGAATTTGGTTGAATACATCCCGTTATTGTAAGAATATAGTTGCTTCCGCCAAAACCTACACGAAAACTATCCCAACGACGAGGCAGCTTAAACCCGATCCACGGCGTTTCTATGTTAACTTTATGTAAAGTACACTTTCCTAAAATCAAAAATCCTCCAAATTATGAAGCAAAGACACTACTTGCTGGTTCTGGTTTTTGCGGCGCTGTCCTTCACCGGACTGATGGCCCAAACTTCCCTTAGCGGAAAAATTACCGACGCCGAATCCGGCGAACCGATCTATGGCGCAACGGTTGTTGTCAAAGGCTCCAACGTGGGCACCGTTACCGATTTTGATGGAAATTACACGATCAATGTCCCGGCAGGCGCAACAACCCTGGTGGTGAGTTACATTGGCTTTAAAAGTGAAGAATTGGCCATCAGTGGCGGCAAATTAGACGTGGCCCTTTCCGAAGGCATTGAGATCGAAGCGGTGACCGTGATTGGCTCCCGCAATGCGACCCGAACCAAGCTTGAAACGGCCGTTCCGGTAGACATCATTCCCATTGCATCGGTTATGAGCGAAGTGGGACAGGTGGACCTGAATCAGATCCTGACCTACATTGCGCCTTCTTTCCAATCGGCGCGGCAAACGATTGCCGACGGCACCGACCACGTGGATCCCGCACAACTGCGCGGCCTCGGCCCCGATCAGGTGCTGGTGCTCATCAACGGGAAACGCCGCCACCAAAGCGCATTGGTAAACGTAAATGGCACGGTCAACCGGGGAACGGTGGGCACCGACCTTTCTGCCATTCCGGCTTCAGCCATTGAGCGCATTGAAATTTTACGCGACGGCGCTGCAGCGCAATACGGCTCCGATGCCATTGCCGGGGTGGTCAACATCGTGTTGAAACAAAAAACCGGCGTGGTAGACGGCAGCATCAGCTACGGCCTTTACAACACGAGCTACGATAAAAACTACGCGTTGTACAAGTTGTCGGGCAATTCGGCTGACCCGAGCGTCAACGTCACCGATGGCAATACGCTGCAAGCCGGCCTGAACTACGGCTTTAAATTGGGCAAAAAAGGCTTCATCAGCCTGACCGGCGAATACATCAGCCGCGATGCCACCAACCGCGCCGGAACCTACACCGGTCAGGTTTATCCCAATGTGAATGGCGCCGACAGAAGCGATTCCCTCATCACGGCCCGCGGCCTCACCCGTGAATCGTTCGACATGCTCATCGGCGCTTCCGAAATGAAAGGCGGCGGCGCAATGCTGAACGGCGAATACGGCCTGAGCAAAAACTGGAGCGTTTATGCTTTCGGCGGATACAACCAGAAAAACGGCGTTTCTGCCGGTTTTTACCGCTATCCGAGCTCGATTGCGAGCGCCGCCAGGGCTTTCGGAGGCAACGTATTCGCTATTTACCCCAATGGTTTTCTGCCTTTGATTGAAAGCAGCCTTTCCGATATTTCCTTCGCCGGAGGTTTGCGCGGCAAATTGGGCGAAAAGTGGAACCTCGATCTGAGCCATACCTACGGCCAGAATACCTTCGATTTCACAATTACAAACTCGGTCAATTATACCCAGTTTTCCAATAATCCCGGCAACAATCAAACCGAGTTTGATGCGGGCGGACTGGAGTTCACTCAAAACACAACCAACCTTGACCTTTCCAGAAAATTCGACGTACTGGAGGGCTTAAACCTGGCGTTTGGCGGGGAATACCGGTCGGAAAATTTCGGCATCCGCGCCGGGGAAGAAGCTTCCTACAGGAATTACGACACCGGCTCAGGCGCCGCTTCGGGCGCTCAGGTATTTGCCGGATTTTTCCCTGCAAATTCGGGCGACAATTCCCGCAACAGCTTTGCTGGCTATTTGGACCTGGAGCAGGATTTTACCAAAAACTGGCTGGTGACTGCGGCGGTGCGCTACGAAAACTACTCTGATTTCGGGAGCACGTTCAACTACAAAGCGGCAACGCGCTACAAATTCGGCAACGCCCTTTCGCTGCGCGGATCGGTCAGCACGGGTTTCCGCGCGCCGTCCATGCAGCAGCGTTTCTACGCAAAGACCAACACGCTCTTCATCACCGGCCCGAATGGTTTGGTGCCCCAGGAAGTGGGTACGTTCACGAATGACAGCGAACCTGCCAAAATTTTGGGCATTCCGCAATTGCAGGAAGAAACCTCGCAAAGCTACGCAGTGGGCCTGACGGCAAGGCCAGCTGCCGGTTTTGAAATCACGGTGGACGCCTACCAAATTGAGATTGACAACCGCATTGTGTTGACCAATAACTTCAACGGCGGCAACAACCCCGATCTGCAGGCACAATTGGCGGCAGCCGGCGCTGGCCAGGCCAATTTCTTTTCCAACGCGGTCAATACCACTTCAAGGGGCATTGAAGCGGTGGTTGTTTATTCGAAGGCTTTTGGCGCGCACGATTTCCGGGCTACGCTGGCCGGCGCGTTCATTGACAACGAAGTGGAAAAAGGCGAAGATGGCAAACCAATCATCAATGCATCTCAGATATTGATTAATAGCGGACAGGTCGGCAGCTATTTCAACCGCGAAGACCAAAGCCGCATCGAAGTCGCCAACCCGAAGCACAAAGTGAGCTTCACGCTGAACTATAAAGTCGGCAAATTCAGCGCGATGGCGCGGGCTGTCAACTTCGGCGAGGTCGTCTACTTAGATGCCACAATCAATCCGGCCTTGCCTGAAAACTTCCCGACGAATGCGTTTACGGGACAAAAGGAAACGCTGGATCAAACCTTCAGCGCAAAAACGGTCTTTGACCTGTCGCTGACTTACCGCTTCCTCGAAGGTATTGGCCTGACCATCGGCGCCAACAACCTGCTGGATACCTATCAGGATCTTCATGCGCATTCTACCAACGTGAGCCTTGGTCGTTTCGTCTACAGCCGCCGCGTGCAGCAGATGGGATTCAACGGGCGCTACTTGTTTGCGCGTTTGAAATTTGACATAAAATAGTATCTGTCTTTATAGTCCGATAGCTGCGTTATGCGAAGGGCCAAAATTGGTCATTTACGCGAGTAAACTCCCACTTTTGGCCCTTCGCATGCCTTGCTCTCGAACTCTAAAGAACAGACACTCGGCCACAGGGACGGATACTAAATAACGTCTGTGGGACCCTCGCGGTAGCCCTGCACCTGTGTGAAAACAAAACATGAGTCATCCCCGAATTTTTGGGATGGCTCATGCTGTTTCTGGGGGTAAATGGCGTCACGCTGGTGCTGCGCACCCCAAATCTTTGTAACCAATTATCGTAGATGTTTTAAGGTGCAGCGCACCGTGACAACGGGTCACGGCATGCCAAGATTGCGGCGCGATGCACCCCACCACAAAATTGGAAAGGTTCCCATTTTAAACCATCCCGCTCCGCAACAGTCTATCCCCAAAATAACAAAACCTTCAATGATGTACAAAACCACCTTTGCCCTGGCCACCTTACTGGCCCTCAGTTTTATTGCCTGCCAAAAAGACGAACCGACAACGATAGACCCGCTCAGCGACCTTAACCTGCCCGAAACGCCGTTCAACTACGCTACATTTGCATTACCCGCTCATTTTCAAAACAATGCCGCTGGTCCGCTGCCAACTTCTGTGAACGGAATTGACAATACACCGGCTAACAACCCCGTCACAGACGCCGGCGCAACCCTCGGCAGGGTTTTGTTTTACGACAAAAAACTCAGCGCCAACGGCAGGGTTTCCTGCGCATCGTGCCACCGGGCGGAAGCTGGCTTCAGCGACCCTGAAAAACTGAGTAAAGGCTTCGACGGCGGCCTTACCCGGCGCCATTCTATGACCCTGATCAATGCGCGCTATTATCAGCGGGGCCGCTTTTTTTGGGACGAACGGGCTGCCACCCTGGAAGATCAGGTGTTGATGCCTTTCCAGGATCCGGTGGAAATGGGCATGACTTTGTCGCAGGTCGTCGCCGCGGTGGAAGCGCAGACCTACTACCCGGTTTTGTTTAAAGACGCCTTTGGGGATGAAACCGTCACGTCCGACCGCATTGCTGCTGCGCTCGCGCAATTTGTGCGCAGCATTGTGAGCTACCGCAGCAAATACGACACAGGCCGGGCGATGGTGAATGGCCCCGGCGCGAATTTCCCCAATTTTACCGCCGAAGAAAATCTGGGTAAACAATTGTTCATCCAGCCCGTCCCGAACGGCGGCGGCGCCTGTTTTGGTTGTCATACCACGGAAGCGTTCGTGAGCGCCAACCCCGGCCCGCAGAACAATGGATTAGATGCTGCATCTACCACCGACCTTGGCGCTTTCGAAGCTTTTCCGGGCATTCCCCTTTTCGAGGGGCGCTTCAAAACGAGCAGCCTGCGCAACATCGCCCTCACGGCGCCTTATATGCACGACGGGCGTTTCGCTACCCTCGAAGAAGTGGTCGAACACTACAACAGCGGCATACAGGCTCATCCCACCCTCAGCCCGGCGCTGACCGATGCCGATGGCAACCCTGTGCGACTTAATTTTTCAGATGCGCAGAAAAAAGCGCTGGTGGCGTTTTTGCTGACGCTGACGGATGAAAGCGTGGCGACGGAGGAGAAGTGGGGGAATCCGTTTGTGAAGTAGGTTTAAAGGGCAAGTTGGCAAGTTGGCAAGGGGCAAGGGGCAAAAGGCAAGCGGCAAGGGGCAAGAACAGCCTTGCCAATTTGCACTTGGCTTTTTGCCAATTTGCCTTTTGCCAATTTGCCCCTTCATTTCTCCGCTCGTGCGATGGCGCGGTAACTGAGCTGGCGGCTGAGCGTAGTCGAAGTCAAGTCAAAGTTCCGCCTCGCGTGTACTATTTGCCGGTCTCTGGCCGGCATGAACCACTGGTAAAAACTGCGTGGATGCCTGATTGACTTGTACTGAGTGAAGTATAAGTAAGTCGAAACGAAGTTGTTGGTTGAGCGTTGTTCGTTCCAATCGCTAAGTCAACGACATTAGGCACAGAGTACCACGGAGTAAAAGGAGTTTCACGGAATGGTAACTGCCTTGGCTAAAACCCTGTGAGACTCCTTTTATCATGTGAACCTTGTGAAAATTAGATTAGCATTATGAATGCTGGAGATTGTGTGCCTTGCGAAAACCTTTGCGCACCTTGCGGTAAAAAAAACTACTTGCGTTTCAAAATGGCTTTAATGCCTTCTGCTACGGCTTTCCAGGCATCATCTTTGTCTTCCCATTTGCTGATTGGTTTGCCTTTAGCAGGAAGCGCGTTAAGTTTTGCAGGCGGAAAAATGTATTCGTCCTCCTGGTCTTTTTCTTCCCAC
>JALHRK010000344.1 GCA_022841505.1 Saprospiraceae bacterium
GTTACAGGATCAGGCGGTGTTTTACGGGCAGCATCTTGAGTTTGACAATGATTATTTTTTTCGAAACAAAGACCGCGTTTATTCCAAATACGTAGATTTCAGAAATTCCAGAATTTTACTGAACGACGCCCTGAAGCAGTTGAAATACAAGGATTTTAATGACTTTTTGAATCAAACCAGGTTTGATTTTAAACAGAACAAGCTGAAGATTTTGTTTTTTGTAAAAAGCAAAAACAGAAGCCACGCCTATAATTATTTCTCCAATTCGGAAGTAGACATTGCCATCATTTACAGCAACTGCAACTACGGGATGGTTACCGATCACTATGTCGTCTCCCATGAAATGTTGCACCAGTTTGGCGCATGGGACTTGTATTTTGGGGAAAGTCAGTCAAGAGAAAAAGCTGAAAAGCTGCTGGAGTTATACCCCAACTCGATCATGATCAATACCTATTCCAATCAAGAGCGCCTGGAAGTAGACGAGTTGACTGCCTGGAGGGTGGGCTGGCACAATGATTTTAAAGAAGATTATATAGAATTTACGCCGGTTTGGGCAGACCGGACCAAAGAGACCAATAGCACGACTGAGAAGTCCATTAAATTCGACTTGAGAGGGAATAAAGACAAAGATTGATCATTCCCGCTCGCGCGATGACGGCAGCTGAGCGTAGTCGAAGCTCCGCCTCGCGTGTCCTATTCTCCAGGCTCCAGCCTGGATTCAAACCTCCACCAAATCATCCTTCTCCACCCTTAAATTCTCAATAATAAACTCCTGTCTTGCCGGCGTGTTTTTGCCCATATAATACCCCAAAATATCGTCAATATTGCTCTCTTCGTTCAGGATGACCGGTTCGAGGCGGATATTTTCATTGATAAAATCCTTGAACTCGTTGGGAGAAATTTCACCCAAACCTTTGAAGCGCGTAATCTCCGGTTTGCCGCGCAGTTTCAGGATAGCAGCCTGCTTTTCCTCTTCGCTGTAGCAATAGAGTGTCTGCTGTTTGTCGCGCACGCGGAACAGCGGCGTTTCGAGGATGAACAGGTGGCCGTTGCGCACCAGGTCCGGGAAAAATTGCAGGAAAAACGTGAGCAGCAACAGGCGGATGTGCATACCGTCCACGTCGGCGTCGGTAGCGATGACCACGCGGCTGTAGCGCAGGTCGTCCATGCCGTCTTCGATGTCTAAGGCGTGTTGCAGCAGGTTGAATTCTTCGTTTTCGTACACTACTTTTTTGGTCAGGCCATAGCAGTTGAGCGGCTTACCGCGCAAACTGAACACCGCCTGCGTTTGCACATCCCGTGCTTTGGTGATGGAACCGCTGGCCGAATCGCCCTCCGTGATAAATACGGTGCTGCTTTTGCGCAGCTCCTCTGCCACTTTTTTGGCGTCATCATTGAGGTGGATGCGGCAATCGCGCAGTTTTTTGTTGTGCAGGTTGGCTTTTTTGGCGCGTTCGTTGGCCAGTTTTTTGATGTCGGCAATTTCTTTGCGCTCGCGCTCCGACTGCAGGATGCGCTTTTCCAATTCGCGCTTCGTATCAGGATTGCGGTGCAGGAAGTTATCGAGCGCTTCCTTCATGAATTTGCCGATAAACGTGCGCACCGACGGGCCTTCCGGACCCATATCTGTGGAGCCGAGTTTGGTTTTCGTTTGAGATTCAAACACCGGTTCTTCCACCTTGATGCTCACCGCAGCAATGATCGAAGAAAGGATATCGCGGCGGTCGAAGTTCTTGTTGGAAAAGTGTTTCTGGATGGTTTCCACCACTGCTTCTTTGAATGCATTCAGGTGGGTGCCGCCCTGGGTGGTATGCTGGCCGTTGACGAACGAGTAGTATTGTTCGCCGTAATGCGCGCCATGGCTCATGGCCACCTCAATGTCTTCTCCGCGCAGGTGGATGATGGGGTAGCGGAGGTCTTCGTGCCCCGTTTTGCGCGAAAGCAGGTCGAACAGGCCGTTTTTAGATAAAAAGACCTGGCCGTTGTAGTTGATTTTCAGGCCCGCGTTGAGGTAAGCGTAGTTCCACAACTGGCTTTCGATGTATTCGTCGCGGAAGCGGAATTTTTTAAAAATGGACTGGTCTGGCCGGAAAACGATCATCGTGCCGTTTTCTTCCGTCGTTTTTTGCTCTTTGTGGTCTTTGATCAGTTCCCCCAGCTCGAATTCTGCAATTTTGGTTTTGCCTTCGCGGATCGCCTGCACTTTGAAGTACTCCGACAGCGCGTTCACCGCTTTGGTACCCACGCCGTTCAGGCCCACCGATTTTTTAAAGGCTTTCGAGTCGTATTTGCCTCCGGTGTTGATTTTGGACACGCACTCGATCACTTTGCCCAGCGGAATACCCCGACCGTAATCGCGCACCGTCACCGTGCCTTCCTGCAGCGCGATGTCAATGTTTCTGCCGTGGCCCATCACATACTCGTCAATGGAGTTGTCAATCACCTCTTTGATGAGGACGTAGATGCCGTCGTCGGGCGTGGTGCCGTCGCCGAGTTTGCCAATGTACATGCCCGGACGCATTCTGATGTGTTCGCGCCAGTCGAGCGAGCGGATATTATCTTCGGTGTAGGAATTGAGAGACATGGATGAATATCGTGTGTTTGATGGTTTTTTTGTAAATTTCTCCACAAAGTAAACCTAATTTTGTTACAAAGATAAGCAAAGTTGCTAACAATAAAAACAATTTGTTGGCCAAATAAACTTTTATTTGTGTTAGAAAAAGAAAGATTACTGACAAACCATCCGGCCATGCAAGCCCTGGAAAAAGCTGTGATCCGGGAAATCTGGTTGGAAAAAGCAGTCGCCCTGTCGCTGTTTTTGACTGGCTGTGGACTGATGTGGCGCTGCTACCCCGATCTGCCCCTGCTGGCGGGATTGGGCGTGTTGCTGGCGGTCATTGGCGTGCGTTTTGGCGTGTCGGCAGTCAAAATCTGGCGGGCAGCGCAACACCCTTTGTTGCAATTGCTGCGCCGGCAACCGCAGCGCATTGTCTGGATCTACAGCGTTGCTAAAGACCTGATGCCGTTTGGACTGTACGTTTTCAGTCGGGGTACGTTCTATTTTCAGTTAGACGATGGCCGTTCGCTCGACCTGAGTGTTCCGGCCCGGCAACTCAAACTCATTTCCCGAACGCTCAACCGCTTGTTGCCGGAGGCTAGTTTTGGCTATTCCGTTGAGCGGCGGCAATTGTTTGCGGTGGATCCTAGTCGTTTGCGGCGTTCGCAGGGTGGGGGAGAAGCAGATGACAGATAGACGATAACGAATGAAATAAAAATCCCCACTTTTGCCGTTACTTTGCAGGGCAAATACTTAAACGTGAAGAATATTGCCATTTTTGCTTCCGGAACAGGCAGCAATGCGCGTAAAATCGTGGAACATTTCAAAGAAAACCCGGATTTTAGCGTTAAATTGCTTGTTTCAAACCGCGCCGATGCGCCAGTACTCGATATGGCCACCGAAAATGGCATCGCGACGCTGATTTTAA
The DNA here is from genome assembly GCA_022841505.1 of Saprospiraceae bacterium. Taxonomy (GTDB): domain Bacteria; phylum Bacteroidota; class Bacteroidia; order Chitinophagales; family Saprospiraceae; genus JABWAJ01. The sequence goes on from JALHRK010000344.1 coordinate 3,486, forward strand.
ACAGGAAAATGTTTTACGAATCGGAGGAAATTTTGACAGCACTTCAACAACACGATATTGATCTGATTGCCTTAGCCGGGTTCCTGTGGCTGGCGCCTTCCTATTTAGTGAAAGCTTACGAAGGCAGGATGGTCAATATCCACCCGGCGTTGCTTCCGGCTTTTGGCGGCAAAGGCATGCATGGCATCCACGTACACGAAGCGGTGAAACAAGCCGGGGTTGCGCAAAGCGGCATCACCATACATTTTGTAAACGAACAATACGACAGCGGCAGCATCCTGTTTCAGGCTACCTGCCCGCTTTCGCCCGAAGATACAGCAGCGGATATTGCACGAAAGGTACTTCAGTTGGAACACCTGCACTATGCGCCCGTTTTGCAAGAATTACTCACCAACATTCCTAAACTACATTCATAAATCAAATGGCATGATGAACAGAAACATTTTGCTGCTATTGGCGATCTGCACGCTTTCATTGGGACTAAATGCCCAAAGCGCTAAGAAGCTGGAAAAATCAGCGGACGCGTTGTACGAGCAGGGTAAATTTGCTGAAGCTGCTCAAACTTACGAAGCCGCCTGGCAAAAAAAGAAGAAAAACACCGAACTGATCTTTAAGGCAGGCGAGGCTTACTACTCAATCAAGGATTACCGCAAAGCCGCCGAAAGCTACCAGCACGTGCGCGGCAAAAACGACGAATTCCCGCTGGTGGGACTCAAATACGCCCGCAGCCTCAAGCAGGATGGCCAATACGACAAAGCCAAAGATGAGTTTAAAAAATTCATGGATGGCTACACCGGCGAAAACAAGGCCATTCTCGAAGACATCATCCAAACGGAAATCCGGGGATGCGACCTCGGCACCCGCCTGCCAGTACTGGCCGACCGCACCGTCGAAGTCCTGTATCCGGGCACAGGCATCAATTCCGACAATGCAGAATTTGCGCCCAATCCAGTTTCCGACGATGAGTTGTATTTCTCCTCGGCCATTGGCGGCAAAGCCCGGATTTATGTCTCCACCCGCCAGGCGAACCGCTGGTCGAAAGCTTCCATCCCGGCTAATTTTCCGGTGGTTTCCAACAGCCATTTTTGCAACGGCAGCATGACGCCCGATGGCGAGCGCATTTATTTCACGGTTTGCAACGCCGAAAAAGAATGGAACGACCTCAGCACCCGCTGCGAAATTTTCGTAACGAAAAAAAGTGGCACCGGTTGGTCGCAACCGGAACGCCTGCCGGATTACGTGAACCTGAAAGGCATGACGGCTACACACCCGTCCGCCGCACACGTAAACGGCCAGGAACTGCTCTATTTTGCTTCGAACCGCGAAGGCGGGCGTGGCGGCATGGACATCTGGTATGTGGTGCGCGACCTGGGTTTGGAGGGCAATGATTTTACCTTTCCGGTGAATGCAGGCCCGGTTGTGAATACCCTTGGCGATGAAATTACGCCCTGGTTTGATGGCGAAAGTGGCAACCTGTATTTTGCTTCCAACGGGCATGCCTCGATCGGTGGGTTTGATATTTTCCGTTCGCAGGGTTCCGAAGTGAATTGGAGCATTCCGGAAAATGCCGGACTGCCCATCAATTCAAGCGCGGATGATTATTTTTATGTAAAGTCGCCCTCCCAGAATACAGCTTTCGTGGTGTCGAACCGCGTTTTTGGCGGTGAAAAAACCACGACCCGCAACGCGGATATTTTCGAGCTTTCCAGCGGCAGCAAACGCCTGGCGCTCAAAGGCAATGTCTACGATAAAGCTTCGGGCGACCAATTGGCCAATATCACCGTGATGCTCTACCAGGTTTTTGACGACGGCACGGATAACCTGCTGGTGAACAAAAATTTCACGACCGGGAACTATACGTTTGAACTGTTGGCCAACCGCCGGTTCCGCGTGGAAATACAGAGCGAAGGTTACGAATCGGCTACCTACGAATTTGCGACCGATGATCCAAATAACTTCACGTACGGCCAACCCGTCTTTTTGAACGGTGGCGCGCCGCCACCGGATGAGCCGGTGATTCAGGATGATCCCATCGTGATGCCCAACGACGACCCGAAAGGACAGCAGGGCGCTACAACCTATACCGCTCGCGGCACTTCGCCCGACGACAACCTGGAATACGCCAGCACAGCGCCGCGCCACAAGGGCCTTTATTATAAAGTGCAGGCGGGCGCGTTAAAGCAATACAGCGCTAATCGCAAGGATTTGAAAAAGCTGGAAGACCTGGGGCGGGTGGATACGGAAAAAATCGTTTCCAACAAATTGACCCGTGTGATGGTCGGCGACTTTTTCACCAAAGAAGAAGCCCTGCGCGCTGTGCAGGCCATGCAAGAGCGCGGTTTCCCGGAAGCTTTTGTAGTGCAGTATGAAAATGGGGTGCGCTACGGGAAGGTGACGCTGGAGTAAGGATTTTTTTACCACATAGGGCACATAGTTGTTTTCACAATAGTACACATAGAGCTATTCTCTAAAAAGGAAACGAACGCCTATGTGCCCTATGTGAAAACCCTATTGTGAACTATGTGGTAAAAAATAGGATCTTTGCAATATGAAAATTGCCTCAGCATGGTTTCTGCTTGCGCTTTCTGTGGCCCAATGGGTCGGTGGACACGTATGCCTTGAGGTAAATTATTGGATTGAAGTTCAACGGCAAATGAGTATTGAAGAAATAGCGCTAGCCAAACTTGTACAGCAAAAAACAGGTATAGAAAGCGTTGTCCGTGTTTTGTCGGAAGACGAATTGATGCCACGCGGCAATTTTTACGGCGAGTTTGTTTTTTCTAAAAAAACCAGAATAAAAACGATTTACTACACCGTTGATTATCAATCAGATTCAACCGTTTGTAAAAGCTTAGCCCAAACACCCGATCAAAAAAATCCGGCCTCCAATGGCCCTTCAGAAAACCTGCTTAAAGGGTTATTCAAAGTATTTGAGATTCCGGAAACCCAATATTTTGCACTTTGGGTTCAAAAGCGCATTGCTTCAACTTTTCAAGTTGCCACGCCTTCCAGTTTTTTATTCAAAACACTATTCCTGCATCCGCCAGCGCAAGCCTGATCTTCAGGTATTTTTCAGGTATTTCCGGGCAACTTTCCTGCATCAGTTTCGTAAGGTGAAAGATTTGCCGGACTTTGCCGGTTATTTATGCCTCGTGCCGTTAGGTACGAATCCTTTTTTGTCCTACTGAACGCTGCGAATCATTTGGTTAAACTAAAAGTCATACACAACTTGTCCGGTAAAGCTGGAAAACTAAGCAGCGTGAAGTACCTTTTCATTCCATGAAAAACGGCGATGAATACCCGTTTTGTTAAAATATGTTTTATGAAAAAAGTAATTACCGCATTTTTGTTATCGCTCCCTGGTCTGTTTTTTGCGCAAAGCAACGACAAAGGCATTTTCACAGGCATCGTTTATGACACTGACCGATTGGTTCTGTCCAATGCAACGGTGCAATTGC
>JALHRK010000345.1:0-379 GCA_022841505.1 Saprospiraceae bacterium
GTCGCGATCGGGAACCGGGCGACCAAAGTGAATGCCCTTGCTGCGGCGCATTTTCAGACAGAATCCGGCTTGTTTGCAACGGCGCAGGGCGGTTATAGCCTGCGCGGCGACGATGTGCCCGATGCACTGCTGAGCGAATTCAAAGTGGGTTATGCAGGCAGCGGTTTTTATGTGGATGGCTACGTTGCCGGCCAGCTTTCCAACGACGGCGTAGACATTCTTCAGGATGGTTTTGTGGGCATTTTTCCGGCAACCCGGGTGAGCTACACCCGCGCCGGCGCCAGCATTTTTGTTCCGGTTGCAGGCGGATTTGGCGTCGCTGGCGGCGCAAGCGCTTATGTCGCCGGTCGCAACATCGGCAAGGCAACGAGCTTCTACG
>JALHRK010000345.1:389-6934 GCA_022841505.1 Saprospiraceae bacterium
TACGGCGCGCTGGTTTATTCCTTCTGATCTTTTAATTTTCAATTTAAAAAAACGATTACGATGAATACTTTCCAAAAAATATGCGCTTATTCGGCCTTTGGCTTGCTGGCGCTTCCTTTCACTTCCTGCGAAAAAGATTACAGCGAAGAACTGCCCAGCATTGCGGCAGTTGCAGTAGCCAATCCGGCGTTTAGCACCCTCGAAAGCGCGGCCGTGCGCGGCGGAGTTGCGGTCGTCTTATCCAATAAAAACGCCGGCGATCCTTCCGGCAACTTCACGGTTTTTGCACCTACAAACGACGCTTTTGCGCGGTTGGGCTTCAACAGCGGCGATGACCTCGGCGCACTCCAGGTTCCGTTTCTGACCAACACGCTGCTTTACCACGTCAACAATGCGGCTTTGCCGGGTACAAGCGTTACAGCGGGCGGTTCTTCCGCCTCCTTGCTGGGTCCAAACCGGCGCTTCATCCAGCGCGGCAGCGACCTGTACATCAATGGCTCCAAAATTTTAGCGACGGATGTAGCGGCAGATAACGGCGTGATTCACGTCATTGACAAAGTGCTGCTGGCTACGGGCGCTGACATTGCGCAGTCTACCATCGCATTGGCGACTTCACAGGCTTTTACCGGCCCGGAATTGTCTTTCCTTTTAGAGGCAGTTTTGTACGCTGAACTTGCAGGCGCGCTTTCGGCATCGGCGGGCAGCCCTTCGTTCACGGTGTATGCGCCAACGGATGCGGCTTTTAAACAATTGGGCGTAGACCTCGGCGTCGCGTTGAACGTGCCTGCCGACATCCGCAAACTTCCAAAAGAAACGGTAACGGCAGTTTTGCTGAACCACGTAGTGGCCAACGGCGGTAAATTTACTTCCGAACTAAGCGGCACAACCGAAACGCCGCTCGGTGGAACGGCGCTGACTTACGGCGCTTTCAACAACGGCACGTACACGGTGAAAGGCAACAGCAATGCGGTTGTTGCAAATATGGTGATCCCGGATGTTCAAACCACCAACGGGGTTGTGCATGTAATTGACCGGGTGTTGCTACCATAGGGTTAATTTGAAGATTTGAAAATTTGAAAATGGGGGATAATTTGAAGATTTGAAAATTTGAGGATTTGAAGATTGGGTGCTTTGGGAAACATGAAAGCTTATGTTTCCCGACTAGGAGGCTTGTATTACTCCCTAATTTCAAACAGACACTGCTTTCAAATCATCAAATTTCAAATTTTCCCCTCATCTTCAAATTTTCAAATTTTCAAATCAACTAATTTTCAAATTATCCCCCATCTTTATCCGGAAAATCGAAAAACGAATGAACCGGAACCTCCTCCTGCTTACCCTTTGCGCGCTGATCGCCCTCATCGGCTGCCAACCTGAGCCTGTAACTTATGATTTGCTCATTCGCAACGCCCTCATTTACGACGGCTCCGGCAAACCGCCGGTTCAAGGCGCCATTGCGGTCAACGCCGACACCATTGCTGCCATTGGGGAATTGCCAAATGCCGTAGGCAAAACCGAAATGGACGCCGGCGGCATGGCCGTGAGTCCTGGATTCATCAACATGCTGAGCTGGGCTACCGAAAGCCTGATTGCGGATGGCCGCGGCATGAGCGACCTCAAGCAGGGCGTCACGCTGGAGGTGATGGGGGAGGGGTGGTCCATGGGGCCGCTAAACGACCAAATGAAGGCGGGCGTCAAGGCATCCCAGGGCGACATCAAATTCGACGTCACCTGGACGACCTTAGGGGAATACCTGGAGTTTTTGGAACGCAAAGGCGTATCCGTTAATGTGGCTTCGTTTGTGGGCGCTACTACGGTGAGGATTCATGAAATTGGCTACGAAGACCGTCCGCCAACGCCGGAAGAAATTGCCCGCATGCAGGCACTGGTGCGCCAGGCCATGGAAGAAGGGGCCATGGGCGTGGCTTCTGCCCTGATTTATGCGCCGGCATTTTATGCGGAAACGGACGAACTGGTTGCGTTGGCCCAGGCTGCGGCAGCTTACCGCGGGCGTTACATCACCCACATGCGCAGCGAAGGGAATAAATTGCTGGAGGGCATTGATGAAGTGATCCGCATTTCGCAGGAAGCCTGGCTGCCTGTTGAAATCTACCACCTCAAAGCAGCCGGAAAAAACAACTGGCCGAAAATGGAGCTGGCCATGACCAAAATTGACAGCGCCCGCCGGAAAGGATTGGATATTTCTGCGAATATGTACACCTACATCGCCGGGGCAACCGGATTAGACGCGGCCATGCCGCCCTGGGTGCAGGAAGGTGGCTACGATGAATGGGCCAAACGCCTGAAAGACCCCGCCATCCGCAAACGCGTGAAAGCCGAAATGAAACAGGACGCTCAGGATTGGGAAAACCTCTATTTTGCTGCCGGCTCAGCCGATAAATTGCTGCTGAGCGAATTCAAAAACGATACGCTGAAAAAATACACGGGCAAAACCCTGGCGGAAGTGGCGGCCATTCGCGGCACGGATGCCGAGGATACGGCCATGGATCTGGTCATTCAGGATCAAACCCGGGTGGGCGTGGTCTATTTTTTGATGTCGGAAGAGAACGTCCGGAAGCAGATTCCGCTGCCTTACCTAAGTTTTGGCTCCGATGCTGCGGCCATGGCCAATGAAGGCGTATTCCTGAAATCCTCCACCCATCCGCGAGCCTACGGCAATTTCGCCCGCCTGCTGGGTAAATACGTGCGCGAGGAAAAAGTCATTACTTTAGAAGAAGCGGTGCGCAAACTCACCTCCCTGCCCGCGGAACACCTGAAAATACAAAAACGCGGATACCTGAAGCCCGGCTATTTTGCAGATATTGTGGTTTTCGATCCGGCTACCGTTGCCGACAAGGCCACCTTTGAGCAACCACACCAGTACGCTGTCGGCGTCAACCACGTGTTTGTGAATGGCGTACAGGTGTTGAAAAATGGCGAACACACAGGGGCCATGCCGGGAAAGGTGGTGCGCGGGCCAGGATGGAAGGAATGATTTGAAAATTAGTTAATTTGATGATTTGAAAATTGGGTTTTCAAGAAAGGAACCAATTTGCCTTTCCCGAACCACACAATCTTCAAATCATCAAATTTTCAAATCTTCAAATTGATCTCACACCGCCTGAATCATATCATATTGCGTCACAATATGCATATCCCCGGCTTTATCTTTGGCCAAAACGGCGGGGATTTTTTTGCTGATGTATTTGCTGAGCTGGCTGAACGGCGTGTCTTCGCTGACCTCCGGGAACGGATCGCCCATGATGGCCGATACTTTTTGTTCAGTATTTTTCATCGGATTTTCCAGCAAAAAGCTCAATACGGCGTTTTCTGTGATGGAACCAACGATGGCGCCGTTGTCCACAACCGGCATCTGAGAGATGTCGTGCTGCTTCATCAGGTCGAAAGCGTGGCGCACCGTATCAGACGTAGCGACGCTGAAAAACTGCTTGTCGCGCTTTTTAGAAAGGATGTCTTTCACGCGAAGTTCAGTATCCAAAAAGCCGCGCTCGCGCATCCAGTCATCGTTGAAAATTTTGCCTACATAGCGGCTGCCGTGGTCGTGGATGATCACCACCACGATGTCGTCTTTGGTCAGGCGGTCTTTCATTTGAACGAGTCCGGCCACAGCTGAGCCAGCGGAATACCCCAGCAGGATGCCTTCTTCCCGTGCAATGCGGCGGGCCATCACCGCGCCGTCTTTGTCGGTCACTTTTTCAAAATGGTCAATGACGCCAAAATCCACGTTTTTGGGCAGGATGTCTTCGCCGATGCCTTCGGTGATGTAGGGATAAATTTCCTTTTCATCAAAAATGCCCGTTTCGTGGTATTTTTTGAACACCGAACCATACGTATCCACGCCCCAAATCTTGACGTTCGGGTTGTGCTCTTTCAGGTAGCGGCCAACGCCGGAAATGGTGCCGCCCGTGCCCACACCCACCACGAGGTGCGTGATTTTGCCGTCGGTTTGTTCCCAGATTTCCGGGGCGGTGCTTTCGTAATGCGCCTCCCGGTTGGAGAGGTTGTCGTATTGATTGCACCAGTAGGAGTTCGGAATTTCCTGGCTCAGGCGGCGCGCTACGGAATAGTAAGAGCGCGGATCCTCTGGCGTCACGTTGGTTGGGCAAACGATCACTTCCGAGCCAAACGCCCTGAGCAGGTCTATTTTTTCTTTCGATTGTTTGTCGCTGGTGGTAAAAATGCAGCGGTAGCCTTTCACCGAAGCGGCAATGGCCAAACCCATGCCCGTGTTGCCGGACGTGCATTCAATGATGGTGCCGCCGGGCTGGATGTCGCCGCGCGCTTCCGCGTCTTCCAGCATTTTGAGCGCCATGCGGTCTTTGATGGAATTGCCGGGATTGACGGTTTCCAGCTTGATGAAAACCTGAGCCGGAACTTCGGCCACCACTTTGTTCAGCTTCACCAAAGGCGTATTGCCGATGGATTCGAGGATGTTGTTGAAATATCTCAAGGTTAGGAATTTTGCGGGCAAAGGTATGGCTTATTTAGCAATCATTTTTCCCATTTGCTCATATCCACAGGATAGTTTTTGCGCATTCGTTTATAACAATAAAATGCATTCATAAAGAAGGACATCAGAAAAGCCCCTAAGCTTAGCGAAAACAAGCCCCGAAGCATTCTTTTAACAGAGTATAGGGGAGAAAAGGACTTTTTCCATAAGGTTCGATGCGCCTGAAGCAACTGTGCCTCGCTTATTTTCTGTGGTTTGAACGTGACATTATAGCCATTGTAAAAATTCCAGTTTCTGTTTAACATGCGACCTTCCTGGTTGAGCTTCGTAAAGATCGGCGTTCCCCGGAAAGGCGTCATGATGCTTAAAAACGGAACGTCTATGCCAATTTCCATCAACTGGTCCGCCATCAGGATGATGCTCTCTTCATCATCGTGATCGAAACCGGCGATGAAACCGGCCATGACCGCGATGCCCCGTTTCCGGATGGCTTTTACCGCCTCCTTATAATGGGCGATCTTGTTTTGCTTCTTGTTGGCATCGGCCAGCGATTCCACGCCAAAGGATTCAATGCCCAGAAAAACGCCAATGCAACCCGACGCTTTCATCAGGTCCAGCAGTTGCGAATCTTTGGCAATGTCCATGCTGGCCTGCGTCAGCCACCACTTTTTGAGGGGGATTATTTCCGTCAGGAGTTCTTTGATGTAGGGCCGTCTGATGGTCAGGTTATCATCCCAGAACCAGACAATTTTTCGCTGCCACCAGTGCGGGAAGTCGTCATAGGAAGCGTCCCGAATGACATCTTTGACGGGTCGTAACCGGAACCCCGGATTCAGGGAAGGGACGGTGCAAAAGGAACACGAAAAGGGGCAGCCTCTGGTCGCCTGAATGACTTTTTTAATGAAAAACTTGTCGGGCAGCAGGTCATATCTTGGTGTCGGCAGGTCAATCATATCACAAGGACTTCCGGCATAAACATCCAAAAGCTGACCGTTTTCAATGTCCTCCAACAGTTGAGGCCAGACATTTTCTGCTTCCCCGGTCACGATGGCGTCAAACCAGGTGAGGGCTTCGTGCTGGCAATAGGTGACATGGGGCCCGCCTCCGATCACGATTTTTCCCCGCTTTTTGAATTCAGCCGCCAGGTCATAAGCCGCCAGGGCAAAACCGCTGAAGAACGAGATGGCGATGACATCGGCGTCTGAATCTAGGTCAATTTTATCCACCTGCTGGTGAATGACCCTTACGTCGTGCTTTGCCGGCGTGATCGCAGCCAGGTGGATGCCAGTAATGGGCGGAACGAAATCCCGCTCATGCCCAAACTCATAGCGCTGGACATAGGCGATGATGAAGTCAATTCTCATGGGTTCTTCTTTTGCTGACTTGGTTTTTTTTAAGACTCAATATTATAGAAAGTACTTTGAATTTCAAAGTTAACTTGAAAATTTAACTTTTATACCCTACCTTACAGCCTCCCAATCTTTAATTCCCCCCACATAAACTATTCCCCACCTCCTCACCGTTAACCGCTTATCCATTCATTCTTTCACTAAAACCAACTCCGCCATGGAATTGAAAACACTCCGGAGCTGCTTGCTGCCTGTATTTGCGCTCCTGCTCCTCCAAAACCTCATGTTTGCCCAAACCAGAGCAACAAACACCCCGCCTGAAAAAATCACAAAAAGCGTCACCTTCCCCGTTTGCAAAGTAGTGCTTGCCGATACGCTCCTTGCTGAAGTTCCATACGCGGAAGCGCTGCGCAGTTATGCCATTCCAAAGCGCGAATTTGACTTCTTTGAAGAGGACGACAAAAAAGCTCCCACGCCCGAACCCACACTGGAAAGCAGCAGCCGCTCTGAAAAAATGCTGATTCAATCCCATTTTCATCCGTTCGTGTATGCCGCTTACCGGGCCTATTCTGACCACCGCCCGCTTACCATTTCCCCCGATATGGTTTGGCTGATGATCGTGCAGGGTTTTGCCATGCACGTGAACGAAAATGCGGAGGCTCTGCGAAAGCAATTTGTTGATTTTGATGGAAAAACGAATATTGACATCCGAAGGGATGACTTTG
>JALHRK010000346.1 GCA_022841505.1 Saprospiraceae bacterium
CTATGCGTTCCATCCCCATTGCTGCGACGCCTGCTGCCGAGCCGATGATGAGCATGCTGCCCCCCGTCCCCGCCGAGTAAGCGATGAAATGCCAGAGGTGGTCATCGAGCGGATTTTCGTACATCCCCATCGTGGCAGCCACGATCGGTACATTGTCCACCACAGCCGATAAAACGCCGATCAGGATGATGACAATATTTTGATCCGGAACCGCAGTTTCAAGTTTTACCGCTAAGCTGGCTAAAAAGCCCATCGCCTTCCCATCAGCGCCCGTCACCAGCATTGTTTCCAATGCGCCAACCGCCAGCAGAATACCCAAAAAAAACAGGATGCTGGACATCTCGATGCGGGACAAGGCGTGCAAAGCAGTATATTTATGCTTGCGCTCTTCGGTAAAGTCTTCTTCCGGGTGGATGTATTCCGAAATCAGCCACACCACGCCCAGGCCCAGCGCCATACCCACGTAAGGTGGCAGGTGCGTCAGCGATTTAAAAATGGGTACGAAAATCAATGCGCCAATCCCGGCAATAAACATGACGTTGCTGCTGAGCAGTTTCTGCTTTTCTTTTTCTCCGCTGTGGCTAAGGTCCGGCAGGGTCAGTTTCCCCGCAAAGTTTTTGGAAAAATAGAGAAATAATAAAGGAACCGCTAAGCAGACGACCGAAGGGATAAAAAGGATTTCGATCAGCGCCAGGGAGGTGACTTTTTTGTTAATCCACAACATAGTTGTTGTCACATCGCCGATGGGCGACCACGCGCCCCCTGCGTTGGCTGCGATGACCACGATGGAAGCATACCAAAGGCGGTCTTCCCGATTAGGCACCAATTTGCGCAACAGCGAAATGAGTACAATGGTGGTTGTCAGGTTATCCAATACTGCCGATAGGAAAAATGCAAGGACGCTGACGATGATGAGCATTTTGCGCTTGCTGTCCGTTTTGATTTTGCCGGTAATGACGGAAAACCCTTTGTGCAGGTCCACCAATTCCACAATGGTCATGGCGCCGATCAGAAAAAATAGAATTTCTGCAATTTTGCCCACGTGGTGCAACAGCACAACGTTCAATCCATCGTAATACTGCTCCGGATCTCCGCCATACGTAATCACCGCGTCGTGGTCGCCAACAATCCCGAGGTGGCCAATGGAAATCATAGCCCAGCACAGCGCGCCCATCACGAGGGCCGGTACCGTTTTATCTAATTTAAGTGGATGTTCAAATGCAATGGTCAGGTAGCCGACGATGAAACACACGATAACTCCGGTAAGCATAAGTCTTGCAGTTTGTTTTTCGTTATGGGAATGTACCCTTTGTTCTGATGGTGGCAGTAAAAATAGAATATTCTACCTTGCAGGGTAGCCGTTGCCAACAAAATTCATTAAAAATTTATATTGTGGAAAAAAAAAGACTTGTTGCGACGGGGCAGCGTGGTGGGGTAAATGAGCTATTTTTGTTCCAATCATAGCGTTTTTTGAGGTGCATAGCCCCGCTATGTGACGAAAAAAAGGCGAAGAGTGGGAGAAAAATAGCCATTTTCACCCCGCGATGATTCCCGTCGAAATAAGTCTAAAGAACGGGGTAGACGCTTTTCGGTTGCACCCAAAGTGGATTATTGCGTTATATTATGGAGAAAACTTGATTCCTACACCTAACAATAAGTTGCCTGATGAACTACACCTTCAACCTACTCAGCCTCACCGCAGTCGCATGGCTGTTCACCGGAGGCACAGCTGATGCGCAGGTTTCGGCCGGGCACAAGTTTTATGCTCAATCGAAGTACGAATTGGCTTTTTCGGCTTACGCCAAAGAAAAAGATGATGCTAAAAAAGGCGCCGAAGCGCTCTACGGGATGGCAAGCGTTTTTAACCAGGAGGCTTTCGGGGGCTATAACCCTGATTCTTCATGGGTTTACCTCAACAAAGCGGCGCAAAAAAAGCGGAAACTCCCTTCTTCCGCCCAAAATAAACTGCGAAAAAAGGGATACGATGAAGCATTCGTCAGCCGGATGAAAGGCGAACTCCGTGAAAAAGCGGTCCGGCAGGCCATTGCACAGGGGACGACCACGGATCTGGACCGGGTCATGGAGACTTACAAACCGCTGAACAACAAGCAACGGCAGACCATTATGACCGCCAGAAATGTATTGGCATTGGGCCAGATTGAGGCCGGTTACGGCTACGATTCGCTGGTTACTTTTTTGAAAAAATACCAAAGCAGCATTTTGGAATACACCCCCGAAATGGCGCCCCGCATCCAGCAATCCGCATGGAGGCTCTACTTTTCAAAAAAAGACAGCACCCACACCCGCGACGTAATCGATCTGCTTCGGGACTTTCCCAGCCTAGCCACAAGAGCCGATCTTCCGCTTTCTATAGCACTCACGGAAAGGCCTTACATCATAGAAACAGAAAACCTGCTCAAAGAGGCCCAATTGCGCGAGATGCCCCAAACCTTGCGCGTTATCTATTTTCACTACTGGCTGAGCGGTGAAAAAAACGACCTGACTGTTTTCCAGGATCGCTATCCTGCTTTTGCACAGTCTTTTGGCGTTAGCAAAGAACTGGAACTGGCCGCGCGGGCGCCGGGCTGGGATTTTCCTTATTCGGAAGTTGACCGCGAGCGCTACGAGGCTTTCATTCGCGAAGCCGCGCCACGCCAAAGTGCCGTTCGCGCCCTCCACCGGATGATCGAACCCGATGTTAAAGCTGACCGCTGGCAGGCGGCCATTGAACGGGTGGAAAGTTTGCGCAGCGTTTTTCCGGAAGACGATGTGCGCATTACCGGTCTGCTCCGCACGCTCAAAACCCCGTCGGTGAAAGGCATTGTTCCGGAACCGGTGAAAGGAGACGTCAATTCCGACCAGGGCGAATACGCACCGGTCATTTCCGCCAACGGCCAATACCTCTATTTTTGCCGCAATGAAAATGAGACGGACAGCTACACCGGTGATGAGAATATCTATGTTGCCAGCAACAAAGATGGGCAGTGGTCAGATGTCAGGCCAGCCGGAAACTGGAAAGACCCCAACGTCCACGAAGCGCCATTGGACATTTCTGCCGACGGTTCCATGTTGCTCCTTTTCAAAAGTGGTATTTTAATGTTCAGCAACAAAGAACGGTTTGGGTGGTCGAAAGAACAATTGTTTTTTGAAAAAGGGAATACACCGGAATGGCGTGGCTCCGCTTCAGTGGCCGCCAACCGCGAAGCCGTCATTTTTGAAGCGCGCCGCAAAGATTGTTTTGGGATCAAAAAAGATGGCAACATTGATATTTTTGTTGCTTTGAAAGAAGCAGACGGCTCCTGGGGGGATCCGATCAACCTCGGCGGCGTCATCAATACACCTTTCAACGACCGCTCGCCTTTCCTGCACCCCGACCTGCGCACCCTTTATTTCAGTTCGGAAGGACACGGAAGCCTTGGCGTTATGGATGTATATAAAACGACGCGCATCGGCGATGGTTGGTTGGAATGGACAACTCCCGTGAATCTGGGGAAAGAGATCAATACCTCCGGCAACGACTGGGGCTACCGGATTTCTACCGACGGCGCTATGGCCTATTTTGCTGCGGATGCCAAAAACGGGAAAGAAAATATTTTCAGCGTGACCCTGCCCGACGCGGCGCGCCCGGAAAAAGTAGGCACCATTTCAGGTAAACTGACTGGCTTAGACGGAAAACCCATCGCAGCAAAAATCGAAATCCGGGATTTGGCTACCAATGAAAAAATTGATGAGGTTAGCCCGGATCCGGAAACAGGTGAATATTATATTGTGGTGCCTTTGGGCAAAATTTACGGCTACGTGGTCAGCGGAGAATCTTATTTCCCGGTGAGCGGTTCCGTAGACCTGCGCCAAATAAAAGCTGCCCAAAATACGGTAGCGAACATCGTAGCGCCCAGCGTCGTGGAAATGGAAAAGGAAAGCGTGGCCGTGCCACTGAAAAACCTGTTCTTCGACCACGACGAGGCTACCCTGAAACCTGAATCGTTTACGCAATTGGCACAATTGGTGACTTTTATGAAAACGACGCCTTACCGAATTGAAATCGCAGGACATACGGACAATACCGGCGCGTCGCAATACAACCTGGAGCTCTCCAGAAACCGGGCGATGGCGGTGCGCCAATACCTGGTGCAACAGGGCTGCGACGCGGGGCGGATTGAGGCGTTGGGGCTGGGCATGGCCAACCCCGTTGCGTCCAACGAGACGGAATCGGGGCGTGCACAGAACCGCCGCGTGGAAATTCGGATTGCGAAGGCTGGAAGGTAGTAGATGTAAGATTTTAGACATTAGATTTGGGACAGGAAAAATCTAAAGTCTTGGTCTTCGACGAAGATATGCCCTTTCATCAACCCCAAACGCTAAAGTCTGATATCTAAAATCTAACATCTAAAACACTATGTACAAAACAATGCTCTTTGCCCTCCTTACTTCTGTATTGCTGCTGAATTGTAAGCGCAGTTCCGAGCCGCAGGAAAGCGCGCAAACCGTTGCTCCGGCAAAAATTGTCGAACGGTCGCCGGCGGCTTTGCGCCAAACGTATACCCAACGCATGGCCCTTCGGAAAACGCCGTTGCCTTTAAAACAGGAAAAATCAGTGGGGCGGTTGCTGCCAGTGGATGAAGCGCCCTTAGATACTGCGTTTTTTGTTTTTCGCGAAGACCTGTTGGACATTGTCGCCAAAAAAGACGCGCACCGGCTGTTGGCCTATGTGGATCCGCACATCAAATGCGGCTTCGGCGCAGAAAATGGCCTGCCTGATTTTGTGCGGCAGTGGAACCTTGATGCCCCGGAAAAAGTAGCCGGGTCACCGCTTTGGCAGCAACTGGAAGACGTGCTCCAACGCGGGGGCATATTCGGCCCCGGTCGCCAGAATTTCCAGGCGCCCTGGTACGCCGCTACGTTCCCGGAAAAGGAAGACGCCTTAGAAAGCGCCGTGATCAACGCCCGCGAAGTGCGCATGCGCGAAGGGCCGGGCCTTACCGGCAAAGTGATCCAAAATGTCTCCTTTGAAATTGTTACGGTGCTGGAGCGCGCTGAACAGGAAGAAACCATCGAAGGCCGGACTTACCCCTGGTTTAAAATCAAAACCCGCAGCGGAAAAGAAGGCTGGGTTTATGGGCGTTTCATCGGCCTGCCCGCCGGCTACCGCGCCGTGTTTGAACCGCTGGGCAGCAAATGGCGGATGACCTCGTTTTTGAGCGGGGATTGATTGCAAATTTGCAAATTGGCAAATTGCCATTTGCCAACTTGCCCTTTGCCAACTTGCCCTTTGCCAACTTGCCCCTTCTTAAAAAATCACGAAAAATCCAACACCCGATGTATCGCATCTTACTTGCTTTTTCCACAATTCTGGCCTGCGCCTCCTGTAATTCATCAAACATGCAACAGAACACTACACCCAAAAATTTCGACTGGCAGGGGCACCGCGGCGCGCGCGGATTGGCGCCTGAAAACACAGTTGCTTCATTTCTTAAGGCACTGGAATACCCGGAAGTGACCACGCTGGAACTCGATGTAGCGATCTCTGCCGACAGCCAGGTGGTGGTTTCGCACGAACCCTGGATGTCAGAAACCATTTGCAGCCACCCCGACGGGCGTGCCGTTGTGGCAACAGAGGCGCAATCGCTCAACCTGCACCGTATGCGCTACCTGGAAATTCAGGGTTTTGATTGCGGGAAACGCGGGCATGAGCGGTTTCCGGAACAACAAAAAATGGCAACGAAAAAACCGTTGTTGAGCGAAGTAATCGCAGCAGTGGACGCGTACTGCAAAAAACACCGGCGTCCTTTGCCCCGGTTCAACATCGAAATCAAAAGCCAGCCGGAATGGGACGGCGTCTACACCCCAGCGCCCGACGAATTCGCCCGCTTAGTCCTGGCTGAAATTGATGCCGCCGGTATCCGGAAACGCACCTGCATTCAGTCTTTTGACAAACGCGCGCTACAGGCGGTACAACGGTTAGCGCCCAAAATCACCATGGCGCTGCTGATCGAAAACGGGGACGGAGTGGAAGCGCAACTTGCATCGCTGGGCTTTACGCCAAATGTGTACAGCCCTTATTACCAGTTGGTAACGGCTCATTTGGTGCAGGCTGCGCATGGCGCCGGCATGCGCATCATTCCCTGGACGGTCAACGAAACGGAGACCATGAAAAGCCTGATGGCATTGGGGGTAGACGGCATCATCACCGATTATCCGGATCGCATTCCCCGTTAATCTCCCCAAGTTTTGCTAATTTGCAGCCTCCAAAAAAGCGATACCTATACATGTTCCGTTGTTTAATCATTTTGTTGCTGCTGTCTGGAGTCTCCGGCACGCTGTTCAGCCAGGGAAACTCCGCGAAATACTACCGGTCGGAAGCCCAGCGGGGTGATGGCGTTTATTCCCTGCTGCGCCGCTTTGCACTCGACAAATATTCCTGCAACGTCGAAGCGTTTTACAAAATCAATAAAATGAGAAAAAACGCCTCGCTGTCTACCGGGAAAACTTATAACCTGCCCATTCTCCTCTACAAATTCGACGGCAAAACCATCCGTTCCAGCGTTGGCATTGATGATTGGGACCGGGCTTTGAGTATCCAGAAGTACAATGAAGCGATGCTGGATGAGCGCCTGCGCAAGGAATCTTTCAAAACGGATAAAATCCTCTGGGTGCCTTATCACCAGTTGAATTGTCCGGAGGAAGATATTGTCATCCTTCCGCCTGTGTATGCTAATCCTGAAGAAGACAAAGCAGGCGACCGAATCTTTCCAATTTTTGGCGCGCCTTATGCTTATACCCCCTTGGAAAGCAGTCGCCTGAAAGGCAGGGTGTTCTACATCTCCAGCGGCCACGGCGGCGTTGATCCCGGCGCAATGGCTACCCGGGGAGGGCGTACCATTTGCGAAGACGAAT
>JALHRK010000347.1 GCA_022841505.1 Saprospiraceae bacterium
TGCCCCGTTTTCCGGTCGAACACAAAGACGTAGCCCTGTTTGGTGACTTGCGCCACCGCATCAATGGTTTTACCAAAACGCCGGACGCGAATCAGATTCGGCGGGGCAGGCGGGTCGCGGTCCCAGATGTCGTGGTGCGTGAATTGGTAATGCCAGATTTTTTTGCCCGTTCGGGCATCCAACGCCAGCAGACAATCGGAGTACAAATTTTGCCCTTTGCGGAAACCGCCATAAAAATCGGGCGCTGCGGAGCCGGTTGGCACAAACAACACCCCGGCTTTGCGATCTACCGCCATGCCTGCCCAGTTGTTGGCGCCGCCGACGTTAGC
Source organism: Saprospiraceae bacterium (assembly GCA_022841505.1). Taxonomy (GTDB): domain Bacteria; phylum Bacteroidota; class Bacteroidia; order Chitinophagales; family Saprospiraceae; genus JABWAJ01. The sequence goes on from JALHRK010000347.1 coordinate 330, forward strand.
GTTCAGGTAAGCGTCTTTGTTTTCCCAGGTGTCGTAGCCCAACTCGTAAGGGTAGGGGATGGTGTGGAAAGTCCAGACCAACCTGCCTGTCACCACATCGAATGCGCGGACGTCGCCGGGCGCTGCATCCGCTCCTTCAGACAACCGAACCGGCATGATGATGAGGTTTTCAAAAATCGTGCCGGGCGTATTGGATATGATGAATTTGTCGCGGGCGCTTTCAGGCAGGCCATCGTGGAGGTCAATGCTGCCTTTTTCGCCAAAGGTTTCGATGGGTTTTCCGGTTTTGGCGTTCAGGGCGTAAAGCCTGGGGCCAATGGTGTAGAGGATGCGCCGGTCATCGCCGTTTTCCCAGTAGGCAACCCCTCGACTGGTGCTGTGCCAGACTTTCAGCGGGTCGCCGAAACGCCAAAGCTCCTTACCCGTTGCGGCGTCTAAGGCAAAAGCCTGCACGGTTGCCGTCACGCCAAACAAAACGCCGTCCACAATGATCGGGGTCATTTGCATTTGGCCGCTGTCGGGCGCCGCATACGACCACGCCACTTTTAATTGGTGTACATTTTCAGGCGTGATTTGCATCAGGGAAGAATAATGATTCCGATCCGGCCCGCCGAGGTATTCCCGCCATTGCGAGTAATCAGGTTGGTCAGAAGTGCAGGCGATCAAGCTGATTAACAGCACCATAGTGGGGTAAACAATTCTATTTTTCATAACCCGGATTTTGAATAATTGCAGCAGGTTTTCCCATAAATCGGGCATACTTGTCGGCTTCGGCGGCAATAGCAGTTTGATGCATTTCGCTCCACTGAAAATAGGGTTTTGTTTCAATCAGCACTTCATTTTTTTTAAAGGCCCGGCTCCAAATCCCCGCCACCCGGCCTTCGATGATGACCGTGGGTTTGAAAATGCCATTGAAAGAAACCACTTCTTTTTGATTCGCAGCGTCAAGGATGATGCTGCGGTCTTTATATCCCAATAAATATTCATCAAAACCGGCCAATAAATAAACTTCCGATAAACCGTTGGTGGGAGCAGCCCCGTTTTCCGGCATCCAGTAAACCTGACCCTCTGCGGTCGCCTGCACCAGCGAAGATTTGACCATTTCCAGGCCTTTTTTGGCCTCCGTTTGGGTAAACCCGGACCAGTTGCAGAAATCGGCTACTGTTGCCGGGCCGTGGCTGTTGAAATAGCGCAGGGTAAATTCGGCCAGCGCCTCTTCGTACGGTTTAACCGGAAAGTCGGGGGCCCATTCATCCAGCAGGGTATACGTGGGTTGTTTGCCAACCAAAGGGCCGAGGCAGATGGTGCGTTCCAGTGCTGCGCGGTAAAGGATATGGGAACCGCGAAGGTCTTGTGTGGCAATGTCCCGTTGTTCCAATTTTGCAAAGAATTCCTCCCGGGTCAGTTGTTTGCCGCCCTGCAAAGTCTGGATGATGGCCTCGCGGATTTTTGGAAAATTGGATTCATCCAGGTCGAATTTTTTGTAGTAAGTGGCACTCCGTGCAATCATGCCCGGTGCAATCAAGGCCAGTATCCAGCGAACATCCTCCGTCGCCAACAGGTGCAGCGTGCCCCGCAAAGCCCAGGTTCGAATGATTTTTTTGTCGTTAAGCGCTTGCTCGATTCCGGCATCTGTGGATCCCGGCAGGCGTTGCCCCAATGCCCATTTTGAATGCGCATAATCCTGTGCCTGCACCGCGCCGAGCCAGGCGGTGACTTCGGCGGGTGTTTTGAAGGCGGTTGCCGAAATTTGATGGTTGTGAAGGCGGTATGCCGCAATGTCGAATATGGTCATATAAAAAACGAATTATAGGTAAATTGTCTACCGGCATTGCGTCCCGATGGGACGGCCGTTTTGGCGTCCTAACGTGCTTGCCAACTTGCCCCTTCCTTCTTCAAAAAAACAACTGCACCCCTGCAAAAAAACTCCTGCCCGCCCCCGATTCAAAATAGCGGCCACCGCCGGCATTGATCCGGATGTTGTTGTAAACGCGGGCGTTGCCGAGGTTATCTGAGCCGAGGAATACTTCGCAAAAGACCTTGTCCAAAAGTCCGCGCCAGCCGATGCGGGCGTTGATTAATTCCGTTGGGCGAATGCTTACGGCATTGTTATTGTCCGCGTAAAAGCGACCGGTATAGCGGCCTGAAAGTTGTCCGAACACGCCGCCCCGGTGCTGGTAGCGCGCACTCAACTGCCCGTTGTGGCGCGGCAATCCGGGCAAAGCCTTTCCGGCAAAGTCATCGCCACCCGAAATGTATTTTCCAAAGCTGAAATCAGACCATGTGTAGTTCATCCAAAGCTCCAGGCCTTTAGTTGGGGCAAAACCCAGGGCAGCCTCCACGCCTCTGCGCACGGTGTAACCGGCGTTGCGGTAAAAAGTACGCCCAGGCTGGTCGGCCAATTCGTAAGGGCTTAGTTCGCCCCGGGTTCGGGCCTGGAACACCGCAATTTCCCAGTTCAATTGTTTTCGCCCGCGGCTGCGGATGCCAATTTCGCCCGACAAGGTGCGCTGGGCCTTGAGGTCGTTTGCAAATCCGCCCGTTCCTTCCGGATTATTGGACAGCTCGATGAGCGCTGGTGTTTCAAAATTGGTGGTGAAGTTGCCATAGACGTTCAGTCGGGGCTTCAAACGCCAGGCAGCGCCGATCCACGGACTGATTTGCTGGAAGTTGCGGTCGCCCGATTGGTCGCCATCTTCCAAAAAGCGGTCGCGCACCCGCAGTCGGATCAGGTCGCCGCGCAGGCCACCGCTAACCGTCAGCTTGCTTTTGGGGCGCCAGTGGCCAATCAAAAAAACGCCGCTGCTGCTGAATACCTCGTGCTGCCGCGAGCCCAATGCCCCGCGCACCCCTTCTTCGTTGTCAAAACGGCGCCGCTCGTCCTGCAGCCAGTCTATTTCCAAACCGGCAACCAAGCGGTAACGGGATTCCCGATCACGGCTTTTTGTCTTGCTTTCCAACTCAAACTGTGCCATGCCGCCAACGGTCAGGCGCCAGAGGTCTACCTGCCCGCCCACCCGGAAAGGCAGAAAATTGTCGAATTCGCGCAGGGCAGACCAAAGCCGGACGTTGAGTTTGGCTTGTTTTGAAAACTTTTTATCTAAGATCACTGCTAATCTTCCTTGCCGGAGCGATTCGCCGGCGTGGTACAGCACATTGGCCGCAAGGGCAGCCCGGCGGTTGATGCTGTCTTGCGCCCTGTTCAGCGAGCCGGCGTCGTCTGCCTGTGGGCTATCCGTATAGTTGGCTAAAAAAGTCAGGTGAAAACTGGAATCAGCTTTGGGCGACCACTTCATTTTTAGCGTTGCTAACGTGGATTTCATGGCGGAGTGGGCCCGGAAACCCTCCATGCTGACGTGGGTAACTCCAACCCTGAACGACGTTTGGCCGCTGCGAAACCCCGCTTTGGCATGCCATTGCCGAAACCCGAAAGATCCGGCAGCCATCCGAACTTCAACCCCCGTTTTTTCAGGGAAGGCTTCTGTGGTGAGATTCAGCACCCCGCCCGACGCATTGCCGTACAAACCGGCTGATCCGCCACGCAAGACCTCAATGCGTTGCAACATGGCCGGGTCGAGGTTGTCTACCTGCGCCTGGCCATCCGGGGTTGACTCCGGGATGCCGTCGAGCAGGACTTTTATTCCGCGGATGCCAAAGCCGGCGCGCGCGCCAAAACCCCGGATCGAAATGCGTAGGTCCTGGGCATAATTGGCGTCATTCAATACAAAAACGCCGGGAATTGCAGGGAGGCTTTCCGCCAAAGAGAGTTGAGGCTGCGCAATGCGGATGCGCCCACCGTCAATCACCGAAACCGCCAACGCAGATTCGTCAGATTTTACGGTACTGCGCGTTGCGGAAATTTCAACCAGGGGCAACGTGTCCAGGCGCAGCGTATCCGGTGCGGTTTGCCCTTTGCCGACGATCGGAATGGTCGCGAAAAGTACGCCGATGAAAAAGAAATAGCTCGATTTTTTCAACATTTTGTAATTTTATACGGATCCTTGGAGCATAGTAGTGGTAGGTTTGCGAGGCTACGTTAAACGGGTAAAGCCCTATGTGTTCCATCCCGCAGAGTCGGGACAAGTTGTGAAAACGCCTACTGTGAACTATGTGAAAGCACCTACTGTGAACTATGTGGTAAAAAACGCTAACTCAAAAATGATCAAAATTCGCTTTATGATGCTATTTTTTAAAAAAATCGCTTTTTTTTCATTCGTATGTCTGACCTTTTCCTGTAATGACGATGACGATTGTTGCGTTCAGCCGACCTCGGATCCATTAGAGATCAGGGGGGTAGATGCTTCGTTTCTTCCGGAAGTCAGAACCTCGGGCGTTGTTGTTTCAAACGCAGCCGGACAAGCAGAAGACATGCTCACAACCCTGCAAAAAGCAGGCGTAAATACCATCCGCATCCGGCTTTGGAACAACCCTGCCGCCCCGACTTCCGGGTTTGAGCAGGTGAAAGCGCTTGCCGCGGAAGTAAAAAGCAAAGGGATGAAGGTTTGGCTCTGCCTCCATTATTCGGACACCTGGGCTGACCCAGGACATCAGACTAAACCGGCAGCCTGGGCGGGAATTGGGGTTGAAGCTTTGCAGGACAGCGTTTATCAATTTACCAAAAAAGCAGTCGCCGAAATCCTGCCCGACTACATCCAAATTGGCAACGAAATCAATGGCGGGTTGCTTTGGCCGGAAGGGAATCTTTCGAACATCGCACAGATGAAAGCTTTGATTGGTAAAGGCATTCAGGCCGTTCGCGACCAATCCCCGGCTACCCAAATCATGATTCACTACGCCGGGCACCAGGAAGCTATGTGGTTTTTCAACCAAATCGGCAGTATGGATTACGACATCATTGCGTTGTCGTACTACCCATTCTGGCATGGAAAAAACCTTTTTCAATTGGAAAACAACATGAACCAGTTGGGGAACACCTTCAACAAAAAAGTGCTGATTGCCGAAACGGCTTATCCCTTCACCTTGAACTGGAACGACCAGACCAACAATATAATCGGGTTGGCCGATCAGATCCACCCGGAGTATCCGGCGTCTGCGGAAGGCCAAAAGAACTTTATGTTTAAACTGAGGGAAACGGTAGAATCCAGTTCCAAAGGCGTCGGTTTTTGCTATTGGGGCGCTGAATGGGTTGCTTTCAAAGGCAACGCCGCTACCGACGGTTCTTCCTGGGAAAACATGGCGCTTTGGGATTTTAACCTTCGGGCGCTGCCGGTTCTGGATGCCTTTAAAGAGTAATGGTATAAATTTTTAAAAAAAAGCTACTTTGCAGCAAACAAAACACACAACTTATGAACCGTCAGGAATTTCTTCGTTCTCTGGGCGTAGCTACGCTCGGCGCCTCGTTCAGTGCCTCTTTTTTGGCTGCTTGCGGTCAGAAAACCACGACTGATAATAGCACTGTTGTCACTACAAATCCCGGGACTATGTTTTTTAAAATTTCGTTGGCAGAGTGGTCGCTCCACAAAGCCTTGCAGGCAAAAGAATTTGAAAACCTCGATTTTCCGGTGAAAGCCAGGAATGAATTCGGGATCAGTGCGGTGGAATACGTCAATCAATTTTTCAAAGACAAAGCGAAAGACGAAAAATACTTGGCAGAACTGAAAAAGCGCTGCGATGACAACGGCGTAACCAGCGTGCTGATTATGGTGGACGGAGAAGGCGAAATGGCCGATACCGACGCCCAAAAGCGCATGAAAGCAGTGGAAAACCACTACCAGTGGGTGGATGCCGCAAAATTCCTCGGCTGCCATTCCATCCGGGTGAATTGTTTTGGGGTGGGAACCGCAGAAGAAGTAGCAAAAACCGGCGCGGACGGCTTGCGCAAGTTGAGTGAATATGCGCAAAAAAGTGACATCAACGTCATTGTTGAAAACCACGGTGGCTATTCCTCCAATGGCCAGTGGCTCGCCGGCGTGATGAAGGAGGTGAATATGCCCAATTGCGGCACCCTACCGGATTTTGGTAATTTCTGCATCCGTCGTGAAAATGGCGATATGTGGGAGTCTCCCTGTGTTGAGGAATACGACCGTTACCAGGGCGTACTGGAAATGATGCCTTATGCCAAAGGCGTGAGCGCCAAATCGCACGATTTTGATGACAAAGGCAATTGCATCCAAACGGATTACCTCAAAATGCTGAAAATCGTCAAAGACGCGGGCTACACCGGCTACATTGGCATTGAATACGAAGGCAGTAAAATTTCGGAAGCAGACGGGATTCGGGCGACGAAGGCGCTGCTGGAAAGGGTAGGCGTGGAGCTGGGGTGAAAGGCTAATTTGCAAGAGGCAAGTAGGCAAATGTGCAAGGGGCAAATTGGCAAAAGGCAAACTAACCAGGCGTTCTGTTATAGCTCCTTGCTAATTTGCCTTTTGCCTACTTGCCAATTTGCCCCTTGCCAATTTATCAGTTCACCACCTTCTGCAGCACCACCTTCTTCGTCAGCCGCTTAGCGCCCTGCGTGATTTCCAGGAAATAAGCGCCGGGGCCGTTTTGAGAAATATCCACTTCATCGCTGAAG
>JALHRK010000348.1 GCA_022841505.1 Saprospiraceae bacterium
CGATTTGCAACAACTCTGTTTCTGCAATCCGGCCCACCTCAAAGCGGCCTTTGGAAATGCCGTACAGGGTATCTGCGTTGGCTTTGTCGCGGTAAGCCGCTTCTAAATTGAGTTGCGCAATGAGGATGTCAAAAAACAAGGTGGCCGCCTGAAACGCCGTTTGTTCGAGGTCTAAAGAATACGCTTTTTCAGATTCTGCATAACGCAGCGGTTCGATCCGGCGGTCCCAATGCAGGCGGTTAAACCCAAAAATGGGCTGGATGAACCCGATGCTGACCGGCGTGGACAGGTAAGAAACAAAGCCGTCATTACCACCCGTCGGAAAGATGTCAATGCGCTGCAACCCGGTTCGCGCAAACAGCGTGCCACCGGTGAGCGATACCTGCTGCTGAATGCCAATCCCCACGTTGTTCCGCATCAGGGCGCGGCTTACGAAGGCCGCGTTGCCGTTGGGCAGGGTGATGGCTTCGATGGACCGGTTGAGGTCGGGCAGGGTGGCGTCGAGGGTAATTTGCGGGCGAAGGTTCGCTAAAAACGACTGGTAGCGCCAGTAATTATTGCCAAATTCGGTCTCTGCAATTTTGACATCCGGGGCTTGTCCCTGGGCTTTGATGATGGCCTGGTCGAGGCTGAGCCGGAGGGTATCTTTCTGGGCGTTGAGGTCGCCAACTGCCAGCAACAAACAGCCGGCAAAAAGCAGTGAAAAGATGCGCATAAGCGGGTTTTTGTTTTTTGAACTCGTAGCAAAACGCGGGCTTGGGCACTAAGATACACCATCGGGCAATTATTAACGAATCCATGCATACCTTTGCGCCTCAAATGCATTTTTTATGAAGATTCCATCTACCCGACTCGGTGTGCTGGGCGGCGGACAATTGGGCAAAATGATGGCCCTCGCCGCGGGCAACTGGCACCTGCCTTTTTTTGCACTCGACACCTCCCGCGATTTTCCCGCCGGGCCTTTTTGTACCGGTTTCACGGAAGGGAATTTTAACAACTACGACGATGTCCTCCGCTTTGGCAAAACCGTGGACGCGTTAACTATTGAAATCGAGCATGTTAACATAGAAGCCTTGTTTCAGTTGGAAAAGGAGGGCCTGGTGATCCACCCGAAACCGGCCGCGTTGCAACTCATTAAGGACAAAGGCCTGCAAAAGCAATTTTATGCAGACCGCGGCATCCCAACCGCTGCTTTTGAATTGTTTGAAAATGAATCGGCCATCCGGGAAGCGGTCGCTCAAAAAAAATGGACCTTGCCTTTTGTTCAAAAAAGCCGGACCGATGGCTACGACGGGCGCGGGGTTTCTGTCATCCGGACAGAACGCGATTTGGCTGAAAAATTGTTGCCCGGCGCTTGTCTGCTGGAGGCCCTGGTTCCCATCGAAAAAGAAATTGCCGTGGTGGTGGCCCGGAACAGTAGGGGAGAGACGGCTGCATTTCCGCCCGTGGAAATGCTTTTTGACCCCGATGCAAATTTGGTTACTTTTTTGGCCTGCCCGGCCCGGATCAGCCCACAAATCGCTGCTGCTGCCGAAGCCCTGGCGCGCAAAACCATCGAAACGTACGACCTTTGCGGCCTGCTCGCAGTCGAGTTGTTCCTCACCACCGAACACCAACTATTGGTCAACGAAGTGGCGCCGCGCCCCCACAACAGTGGCCACCACACCATCGAGAGTTGCTACACTTCCCAGTTTGAGCAGCATATCCGGGGCGTTCTGGATTTGCCCCTTGGCAGCACCCGCCTGAAAGTACCCGCTGCCGTGATGCTCAACCTGCTGGGCGAACCCGGCTATGAAGGCCCGGCCATCTACGAAAACATGGATCAATGTTTGGGCATGGAAGGCGTCTATGTGCATTTGTACGGCAAAGCAATGACCAAACCGTTCCGGAAAATGGGGCACGTGACGGTGTTGGGCGTAACGCCGGAAGCGGCGATGGAAAAGGCGCTGGAAGTGCGGGCGTTGTTGAAAGTGAAAGCATAGTGGTCACCAGCTTTAGCTGGTAGACCCCCAAAAGCCGGGTGAAACCCGGCAAATAGTACACGCGAGGCGGAGCCTACGCGCGAGCAAGGTAGCTTCAATCCAAAACACTCTCCCCGTTCAAATCCGTCGTCAGCACCAAGCTCATGTAATCAAAATAAGGGCGCATGGCCTCGAAGGTCTGTTTCACTTCCGACAGGAAATTGTCGCTGGTCACTTCCGCGTCCGTAAAATTCCGATGTACGGTAAAGTTCTTCATACGAATCAGATCCAGCGCAGGGCTGTTTTTGTCGTAACCCCGCGGCGCACTTTTTAAGGCTTCGCCCTGGAGGACGCCGAAATGTTTTTGAAAGGTAGGATCAGCCATGATTTCCCGGATGGGCTTGTCGTCAGCCGCAAACTCGTCGCGGATGCGTTTGAGGTCGGGTGCATTGGGCTGCCAGAAGCCGCCGCCGGCAAACGAACCACCCGGCTCAATTTGCAGGTAATAGCCGCCCCGAAGCCGGTTGGTGGCCCGGGTAAAACCCATGCCAAAGTTGTTTTTGTAAGGCGTTTTGTCTTTGGAAAACCGCACGTCCCGGTAAATCCGAAAAAGATGGGCGCCTTCTATATGGTCCGTCTCTTCCAGCGCGGCCTCAACCGCTTTGGTGAACTGTTTTAAATTTTCCAGCGCAGCTTCGTAGCGGTCTTTGTTGGCCAGAAACCACTCCCGGGTATTGTTGCCGGCGAGGTCTTTGAGGAATTGGAGAGAGGCGGGTTGGATTTTCATTTTTTGTAAAGATATGTTTTTCATAAAACAAAAATGAGCAAATTTTACCTAACCTGATTGTTAAATGAAAATTAATTCGCCTGAATTCATGGCGGGATAGACCCCCAAAAATATTTTCTTTGCAATAGAACTTCATTAACAGATCAATATATGTTCAGGCAATTTTGCTTTTTTTTATTTGTTGGCCTGATTTCCTTCGGGACGAATGCGCAATCAGACAACACCACCCTGCGTCGGGAATATGCACACCTGGATTCGATTTGCTATGCGAAAAAAAACGATACGCCAGCCCTTGTGATTGACCATACCCGGCGCATGCTCGACATTGGCCGGCAATTGCAGGAGGACACGCTGATTGTGCAGGCCATCATGCTGCAGGCAGAAGTACTGAATTTTATGGGACTTTTTGAAGCGTCTTTAAAAACAAGTTATGAAGGCCTTGCACTGGCAGAACGCATCAACCATTGTCAATTCCAAATCAACCTTGGCTTGCTGATTGGTCGCGCTCATCAAGTCATGCACCATCCTGAAAAAAGCCAGGAAGTCCTCCAAAAAGCGAAAAAGGTAGCCATCGCCTGTCCTCCGTATACCGATACCATTGACCTGAATTACGACATTGCTTTCAACCTTGCTGTCATGGGTGACGTGGACGGCGGCATCCGGCTGATAGAGCAAAACGTGGAGGCTGCCAAACGAGCCAACCTCATAGACTACATGGGACTCGGCATGGACCACCTCGCCAATTTGTGGGCGGAAAAAGGCGACTATAAAAAAGCGCTCGATTACGAACTGCAATTGCTGCGCACACCGGGTGCGCTGGACGACGACATCACCAAAACGCAGGTGTACGAACATTTGGCTGAAGTTTATGTGGTGCTAAAAGACTGGGATAATGCCCAGAAATACCAGCGGGAAGCCCTGAAATATGCCACCCTTACGCACATGAATGACTGGATTCATGAGTGTTATAAATTGCAGGCGATCATAGACGAAGCACGTGGCGATTATAAAAGCGCTTTAAAAAACCAACGCGCCTATCAGCACCTGAAAGATTCAGTCTACCGGGCCGGATACGAGACAAACATGGCCGCCATGACTGCTTTATACGATTTGGAATCGAAGCAAAAAACCATTTCTCTGCTGGAAAAAGACCAACAGCTCAACGAAGGTAAAATTCAGCAGCAGCGCACTTTGTTGCTACTCGCCCTACTCTTGATTATAGCTGTCGTTGTGGTCATCCGGTTTTTAAATCAGCGAAAAACAGCACGATTGCAGGAAGCATTTTCCCGCGAATTGCTCAAGGCACAAGAGGAGGAACGGCAACACCTCTCGCGGGAATTGCACGACAGTGTTGGACAGAATATTCTGTTTGTTAAAAACCGGCTTCAACGGCTGGCACCGGCACCTGACGGGCAATTGGTGAACAGCATAGACCAGGCGCTGGAAGAGGTGCGCACGATTGCCAAAAATCTGTATCCCAATCAGTTAGAAGCCTATGGGCTGGCTTCGGCCATTGATGCATTGTGCAGCCTGGCGCAGGAATCCAGTGGCGTTTTCATCAGCAGCGACCTACAGGGTATTGATGATAAATTGAATCGCGAAGCCAAAATCAATTGCTACCGCATCGTTCAGGAATGCCTCAATAATGCCCTGAAACACGCAGAAGCTACCGCCATCCGCGTCACTTCGAACATTCAGCCAGACAAAGTAGAACTTGTAGTGCAAGATAATGGAAAGGGGTTAGACAAAACCTCGCTTGAGCGCAAATCGGTACGCGGTTTCGGCCTCATCAATATGGAAGAACGAGTGAAAATGCTGCGCGGAAAATTTGAGATGGAAACGGCAGCAAATAAAGGCGTGAAGCTGGTTTTTAGCATTCCGGTGTCTATGAGTTGAGGTTAAAGAATGGGTTGTAAATAATTGAAAATCAATTTTTAAGACTATGAAAAAAAACACTGCCATCATTGCCGACGACCACCCGATTTTTCGAGGCGGTGTTCGGGAGGTATTGAGTGAACTTCGGAATATAGAACTCATCGGCGAAGCAAAAGACGGCGCTGAAGCGTACGGCCTAATCGTTGCCCTTCGCCCTGATTTAGCCATCATTGACCTGGAAATGCCATTGCTGAGCGGGCTGGATGTTTGCAAAAAAGTGTTGAGTGAGAAACACCAGACAAAGTTTATCCTGCTGACTATGCACCGGGAAAAGCATTTTTTTAAAGCGGCTTTGGACGCAGGCGTGCATGGTTATTTACTCAAAGACAATGCGGTTCAGGATCTGGTGCAGTGTATTGAAAACGTCTGTACCGGCAAATTCCATACCAGCGCGGCCATCGAACACTTTTTGACGGAACACACAGAGGCGCATCAGCATCGGGCCGTCCATGACGCCAACGCGATGCTGAGTCCCACAGAAAAAATCATCGTGAAGCTGATTTCAGAAGGGAAAAGTTCAGCAGACATCGCCGGGTTGCTGTTTATCAGCGTCAATACCGTTGACAACCATCGGCACAACATTGCCCGAAAATTGGAGCTTGAAGGAAAAAACTCCCTGATGAAATTTGCTATGCTTTATAAGGGGCAATGGTAAGCGCTTTTTATGGACGAATGATGGTTAACCTCTATTGTACACGGCGCTGAATGCCGGGATCTTTGCATTGTTCATTTATTCATCATTAAAATGATTTATGCAATGCAAAAAATTTACACCTCTATCGTGCTGCTTTTCGCGTTTTGCGCGACTACTTTTGGCCAATCGCCGTTTACGATTACAGAAAGTAACTTTCCCATCTTCGAAAAACAGCTTAATAAGGGCCCGATTACACCGAACAACTTGAATTTCAGTCCTTCACCCAATGGCGACTGGGATTTGAGCGCGCAATTCAGTGCCGATGTAGACTCCACTCTCTTCTATCCTGAATTCGATCCTTTTTTCCTGAATGAGGGCATTGATGTCTATTTTAGTGATATACAGCTCCTGACTGCTACCCTCGGCTACCTCGTTTTTTACGGAATTGATTTCAACGATACAGGGGTATATGAAAAAGGCGTTTATGTTCCGGATCAGGCCTATAGCCTGGGGGCGTTCACCGGCAATCCAAACGACAGCATTCGCTTCCAGGAACAGTCGTATATTTTCGAAGTAGGCCGGCAGGTGATGCAATTTCCTGCTACGTATCAGTCTGCCTGGCATTCCAACAGCCGTCGGGCCGTCAATTTCGATCTTAGTGTAGCTGCACTTGGCTTGAATCATGCGCCTTTTCAGCACCGGTTTACCGTGGTGCGTACAGACTCCATCGCCGGCTGGGGAAAAATGCAGATTAATGTGAATGGTGCTCCCAGCATTGCTTATGATGTACTCATCAACCGCGTCACGCAACACGTTGTTGACAGCTTTTTTCTGAATGGATCGCCTGCTCCAACGCAACTCTTAGCGGCCTTCGGCATCACACAAGGCCAGCAAAACGAATTTTCTAACCGCTATGCAGTCTATCGCGAAGGCTATTCTGCCCCATTCGCTCTTGTGGTCTATGGCCAAAACAATTTTACGACGCCTCAACGGATGTACATTACGACCGAGGATGTAGCTACGACCAGTGTAGAGACGCCCGATCAGCCGACCTACACTTCCCTGCTGTTTCCCAACCCCAGTCGGTCCGGCGAATTGACGCTGCAACTGATGGGCGATGCACCGAAGTTCGATGCCTATACCATTTATAATATGCAGGGCCAGATCGTGCAAAGCGGCGTTGCACAAATGGAGAGCGGCCAACTCGATCTTCACATGAACCAACAAACACCCAATGGCACCTATGTCCTGCACCTGCGGGGCGGCAATGGACAAACACTACTGACGCAGTCTTTTGAACTCGCACGTTAGAGGAACCGCATTACAGGATCGGTTTTTCTATGAACAGGAATCTGTACTTGACGAGCGGTGCGTTGGGTGCAGGTTCTTTTTTTTTGATGTCACTGCTGTGGTCGCCAGCTTTAGCTGGCAGACCCCCAATCAGGCGAACTGAACCCGGGTAATAAAACAAGCAAAGGAAAGCCTGCGCGTGCGAAAAACCCAACAAAAAAAGCCTCCACTCATTTCA
>JALHRK010000349.1 GCA_022841505.1 Saprospiraceae bacterium
GATGACGCGGAGTCTCACGGAGTAAACACAGAGTTTCACCGAGCTAGGCATAAAAGCTCCGGGAGACTCATATTTAGCCTGTAGAATTCCATGAAAATTAGAAACGAATTACCCCACTTCCCTTTTGCGAATAATACCCGACAGCACCCCCGGCAAAAATCGCTTCAAATACACGCCAAGCGTTTCTTTGCCGCCAATCACCGCTTCTTCTTTTTCGGCTTCAATGACGCGCAGGGCCTTTATTGCAAACACGTCGGCAGGGATGCCGTTTCGGGTTTCTTCCGCCATGACATTGGTCGGTGTACCGTCGCCTTTTAGGGCATTGACGGTGACATTGGTTTGCACATAGCCGGGGCAAAGGATGGTGACTTTTAGGTTATCCCGATAAACTTCTGCCCGAAGCGTGTCGAAAAATCCATGCAGGGCGTGTTTGGAAGCGGCATAAGCCGAACGCCCCGGGAACCCGACTTTCCCCATTACGCTGCTCATGACGACGATTTGTCCGGATTTCCGCGCCAGCATGTGGGGCAATACGGCTTTGGTCATGGCAACTGTTCCTAAAAAATTGACATCCATAATGCGCTTATCCACTTCAAAAGCGGAGTCTTTGGCCAATGCGCGCTGCGAAATGCCGGCATTGTTCACAAGGATGTCTATTTGTCCCATCCCGGCAACTGCTTTTTGTACTGCTTCCGGAATGCGGTCAAATTGCGCAACATCCAATGGAAGGATCAGCACCTGTGGCGCGCCCAGACATTTGTTTTTGACGCGTTCCAGTTCGGCATCGTTCCGGCTGGAAAGGATGAGCTTGGCGCCCCGGGCGGCAAAAGCATACGCTAAGTGTTCGCCAATGCCGGAGGATGCGCCGGTGATCCAGACTACTTTATTTTGAAAAGACATGTTGGTTGTATTTAGTGTCTGTCTTTATAGCCCGATAGCTGCGTTCATTTCGACTTCGCTCAATGACCGGTTGTTGAGCGTAGTCGAAACAAAAATTGGTCAATTACGCGAGTAAACTCCCACTTTTGGGTCTTCGCATGCCTTGCTCTCGAACTCTAAAGAGCAGACCCAAGACTAATCGGCAAATTACTGTTCAACCTCAAAGGTCGTCATCCACTTTGAAATCCGTAAGGCATCTCATTTTTTTTTCTTTGTTTTGCAACAGCAGGCAGGTTATACAAGTTATAAAAAGGAAATTCATTGAACATGAAAACGATCTACTTCGTGCGACACGCAAAATCGAGCTGGGACCATCCCACGCTGCGCGATATTGAACGCCCCTTAGAAGCGCGGGGATTGCGGGATGCGCCACTTATGGCTAAGGTTTTGAAAAGCAAAGGCGTAGAGCCGGATCTGTTGCTTTCAAGCCCGGCTACCCGGGCCTATTCCACTGCACTGTATTTCGCAGATGCCTTTGAAATAGACCGCGTAGAGGTGCAACTGGAACCCCGGATTTACGAAGCTTTTTCGGAAGATATTTCAGACATCATCAGCAAGCTTCCCGCAGAAGCAGACACTGTTTTGCTTTTTGGCCATAACCCCACGTTTACGACCCTTGCCAACCAATTTTCCAGCAATTACATTGACAACGTACCGACCTGCGGCATTTTTAAAGTGGAGGCGAAGGTCAATTCCTGGAAAGAATTTAAAGCGCCGGTGGCCACCCTGACAGAATTTCACTATCCCAAACAGTATTAGCGTGTACGACTTAAAAAGTATTTTTTTCATCGGACTTTGCCTGCTCGGTTTTGCCTGCGGCGGCGGAAAAGAAGCGCCCGAAATTCCGGAAAGTAAATTAGTACCCCTCCTTGTGGACGTCCATATTGCGGAAGTCGCCATCCAGGATGCCCCAACAACGGCAAAAGACAGCGTTGCCGAGCTTTGGTACGGCTATGTTTTTAAACAGCATGGCGTGGAGCAGGAGGCTTTTGAGCAAACCATGCGCGCCCTGCGAAAAGACCCGAAACGGATCGGCAAATTGTATGAAAAAGTGCAGGAGGAGATGGATAAGAGGAAGTAGGAAGAAGGTTAAAGTAGAAAGGAAGAAGGTTAAAGTAGGACCCGACGCCCCCTTTCACCTTTTAACTTTATTCTTTAACCTTGAGAGGTCTTACCGAAACTCCAGCCGCCACCGACGTTTCACCGCCAAAATTCTGATCACGGTAATAAAACAAACCGTAATGACCATATTGAAGGAGCGTTGTTCCAGGCAAGATTCGAGGATCAGGTACAGCACCCCGCCGGCAATACAAGCCGTTGCGTAAATCTCCTTCCGGAAAATAATCGGAATTTCATTGCACAAAATATCGCGCAACACCCCACCAAATACGGCAGACACCGCGCCCATGGATACCGCAGCCATTGGACTTAAACCCGCGTCCAGCGTTCTTTCCATGCCCAGAATGGTAAACAACCCGATGCCCATGGAATCAAACAGGAACATGGATTTGCGCAATTTTTGAAAACTGCCCTTAAAAATATGACTCACCGGAACGGCTGCGGCGACCAACACCAAGTACCAGGTATCCGTCAGCCAGACCACCGGTTGCTTTCCAATCAGCAAATCGCGGAAGGTGCCGCCGCCAACTGCCGTTGCCAATGCAATAACAAAAGCGCCAAACACATCCAGCTTTTTCTCCATGGCCGCCAGCGCCCCGCTCACGGCAAACAAAAAAGTCCCGGCATAGCTGAAAAAATCAATCAGGTTCATTCGATAAAAATTGAAGCGGGAAATTACCGATCGTTCGCGGGTTTTATGTTATTTTGGAACAGAATAATGAGGATTTGAAGATTTGAGTATTTGAAGATTTGAAAATAAACTGAATGACCATCCATTTCGGATTACAATGGGACGATGCGGTTTGCCCGTTGCCACAATACGCGACGGGCGATGAGGCGTGGACCGGCCCTTCCGGGCTATTACACCTGCTGGAAGCCGCTTTTGGCATGGGCGGGCACTCTGC
Organism: Saprospiraceae bacterium; assembly: GCA_022841505.1. GTDB lineage: Bacteria > Bacteroidota > Bacteroidia > Chitinophagales > Saprospiraceae > JABWAJ01. Next base: position 2,964 of record JALHRK010000349.1, read on the forward strand.
CGACAACGAATATTTGCGCATCGGGCAATACCGTCAGGCGCTGACCGAACACCTTGAAGCCGACGCCACCGCGTTTTTCAGGGCGTCCTTTGAAGCGGATCAGTTTGCAACCACCATCGAATTGTTACAACGCCGCGATGAATTGCTCCAGTCTGGCTGGAATTTTGAAGCGCACTCCGGCATTCCGGAGCGGCTGGCTTGCCTGGCAGGCATTGAACAGCGCATTCAGGAACTTTCGGATTTCCTTCCGGGAACCGCAGACCGGATTCAGGCGGTATTGACCGCGATCGGCAAACGCCGCCACCCGATTGCCAAAATTATTTTGAACGAACCCTTCGATTTTCTGCCTTTGGTTTACCGGCGCTTGTTGGGTAAATTACAGGAAAACGGCGTCGCCCTCGAATCCATTCCACCGCCAACTGTTTCTGAAGAAGATACGGATCTGGCCGTTTTGCAACGCGCCTTGTCCGGCCAATCCATAAAAAGGCGACCTGCCCGAGGCGACGGCAGCCTTCTCCTGCTTCGCGGCAAACGCGACAGCGACCTGGCCGTTTTTACAGCCAAACTTTTACAACAAAATACCACTTTTCGGCCCGCGTGCCTGATTCCGGACAAAAGTAGGCTGTTGGAAGACGCGTTGATGCGCGAAGGCCTGCCTGCGATGGGCATCGTGTCTGCTTCAGCGGCGCGCCCGACTTTGCAGGTGTTGAAGTTGGTCACGGTTTTTCTTTGGAACCCGATTGACCCATTTAAGGTGATGGAGTTTGTGTCTTTGGCCGTGAAACCCTTAGAAGAAGAGTTAGCCAACGCCATCGCTTCTCTTATGGCCGAGATGCCGGGCATGTTGAGCGATTCCTGGAATTATACCATCGGGCGCTATTTTGAAGAACTGGAGACCCGGGCGGAAATGGACAATTCCATCCGAGTTGGGGAAATCCGGCGGCAATACCGGTTTTGGTTTGAACGCCGCCGCTACGATGTCCACCAGACCGTGCCTATCGAAGAAGTGATCGAGCTGTTTGATTACCTGCACCTTTGGGCGCACCAGAGTTTTGATGCAGGCGGCAGCCGCAATACGTCCTTTATCGTGCTGGGCGAACAAGCCAAGCGCATCCGCGACCTGCTGCGGGCCTTGCCGGAAAAGCAACTGACGCACCTCGAATTGGAACGGGTTGTGCGCACCGTGTACGAACCGGCGCCTGCCCGGCTTGTGGAGCAGGAACGCGACGCGCTGATCTATTGCCACCAGTCTGCGGCATTGGCGGCGCCGGTGGAACAACTCCTGTGGTGGAATTTTACCCAGCGCGAAGCGGTGCATTTTTTCTCCCGCTGGTACCCGGTTGAGCGCAATTATTTGGCCACCCAACATATCCGCTTAGATACGCCGCAGGACGAAAACCGGCTAACGGTTTGGCAGCGGCAGCGGCCTTTTCTGCTGGCGCAGCGCCAACTCGTGCTGGCCATCCCCGAATCGAGCGAAGGACAGGCGCTGATGGCCCACCCGCTGCTCGGCGACGTGGAAGCGGCCTTCGGCAAATTGGATCCGCTGGTTTTTGATACGGATGCCTTTAAAGGCGGGCCATTGGCCAATTTATTTGAATTGCCCCGGCGGCAAACCGCCCGTTTGCGGCGACTGGGCAAGCCGAAGCCTTTTCTCGAAATCGCTTCCGCACACCGGTTGCAGCGGCGGGACGAAGAGAATTTTTCAAGTTTGGAAAACCTGTTGTATTACCCGTACCAGTGGGTGTTCCGGCACAAGATCAAACTCCGGAAATCTTCTATTCTCAGCATCGTCAAGCCAAATACCCTGATGGGCAACTTAGCGCACCGACTTTTTGAACGCTTGCTGAAACTGGAAATTGAAACGCTCGGCAAAAGCGAACTGGAGCGCTGGGTGGAAAAAGAAATTGTTGGGCTGTTGGCCAAAGAAGGCGCGGTCTTGCTGCTGTACGGCATGGAACCGGAGCGCGCCGGGTTTGTCCGCAAACTGAAATACGCTGCCTGGAGTTTGGTTTCCCTGATTCGGGAAAACGGCTGGAAAGTATTGGCCACCGAAAAACCGTTGGAGGCGGGTTTCCTCGGGATCCAACTCAATGGCCGCGCAGACGTGGTCCTAGAAAAAGACGGCCAATTGGCGGTCCTTGACCTGAAATGGCGCGGCGCCCGCTACCGGGAGCAGTCCATCCGCAACGAAGAAGACCTGCAATTGGCGCTTTACGCCCACCTGATCACCAACGACGAAAACCGCGCCCATACCGCCTATTTCATCATCGAAAATGGCCGGATGATCGCCCGCAACAACGAAGCCTTCCGGAATGTGCCCGCCGTTGTGCCCGGCAGCGACCACGTAGAAGTACACGAGCGCATGATGAAATTGATGGAGGCTACTTACGAATGGCGCATGGCGCAAATTGCGCAGGGCAAGATTGAAATTCGTTGTGCGCAAACCCGGTTGGATTTGGAGGACGTGTATGGGGATGCGCTGCTTGATCTGTTGGAGATGAAAAAGGAAGATGCGATGTTTGATGATTATCGGGTGTTGGTGAATTTGGTGGAGTAGGGGAGGCTGGTTTCGCTATTGCTTTTTTCTGTAATCAATCCGTGCTTTGGTCATGCGTTCGCGCATTCCCCCTTCTTCTATAAATGCTTTTTCCAGTGATTTCAACTGAAGATATTCCAGGGGTTAAATTTGATATAATCAACCCAAGAATAGAAATCTATATAAAATGCCATTTGCTTTTTTTTAAGAAAAATTGGCAAAAGACCCAAGAAAAAATGTTGGTTTAGCCTTTGAAGTTGCTATTGAAAACAGTCCTGTCTTAGCCGTTGTTGTGATTCCGTTTGGGGCTTGATATACCTACGATCGCCATTGTTGCGGGGATTAACGAGCAAGAGGTCATCAGTATTTTGAAAGAACAGGGAATAATGAGTTAAGCGACAGGGTCGTGCTTCAAAAATAGCAAACATTGCCCCGGCACCGTGCTTGAAATGCGGCGCCGGGGCATTAATTTTTATGGACCTAAGATCAAATATGTAAATTATGCAACTTATTTCCAGAATGATGTAACGCTCACCGGGCGTATTGAGCGACCTTTGGTTTTAATAAAAACAAAAAAAATGAACATCCTAAAATTAAAAAAGCCAGGTGTAAAGGTTTATACAGCCTTTATAATATTATTTGCTATGGTAGTGTTACAGTCGTGTACCACGACCAAGTATAATTTTTCAACCTCACGGGTAGTTCCGGCGGCAGAAGGTACTGTAAAGGTGAAGAAAGATAAAAACAACAACTACAACATTGAATTACACGTAAACCGTTTGGCAGAGTCAAACAGACTCAGCCCTGCAAAAGAAATGTACATTGTGTGGATGGAAACAGAAGAGAACGGGAAAGTAAACATTGGGCAGCTGAAAACATCAAGTGGTATGTTATCCGGTTCGCTAAAAAGTTCCTTGAAAACTGTAGCCACCTTTAAGCCTACCGGCTTTTTTATTACCGCAGAAGACAACGCCAATATTCAGTATCCGGTCGGCCAAACCGTGCTGAGTACCGGATCAATGTAATTAGTGTCTGTCCATTTAGTGGAGTGTCTACTCTTTAGAGTTCGATAGCTGCTTTATGTTTGACCCCAAAAACGGGAGTCCCGCCTGCCGACGGGATGACCGATTTTGGGGTCAAACATAAAGCAGCTATCGGGCTATAAAAACAGATGCTAATTCGTGTTGGTTCAGGATTTTGCTAACAAAAAAAAACACATTATGAAACGTCGTCTCGATAGTTTGATTGGTTTTACCATTGGTGGCACCGATGGTGAAATTGGAAAAGTAAAGGAATTTTATTTTGA
>JALHRK010000350.1 GCA_022841505.1 Saprospiraceae bacterium
TTAGGCAACCCGGTAAATACTGAGTTTGACGATTTTGGCTTTATTGTGAGCGCCGACGGACGCGAAGGCTATTTTGCCTCGGACAGAACGGGCAACGACGATATTTACCATTTTAGCCAAAAGAAAGCGGCAATGCCTGTTGCTTATGAAGTGATTCCTGAACCTGAAGTGGCGCCGGTGGTGCAACTTATCGTGTTGAATGGCAAAGTGGTGCATCACTTGGACGGCTCCCCGTTAGCCGGTGCATCGGTGCAATTGATGCCGGAAGCAGGCGGCAATGCGCTGGCAGGCATCACGAACAACGCAGGTGAGTTTTCGATCGCGCTGACGCCGGGTTCCTGTTACAAGGTGCGGGCTGAAAAAGGCGATTTTTTTGCCTATACCCTCGATGAAAACATTTGCGCCGACAGCTTAAAGGCCAAGCCTTTAGAAATCCAGTTGTTGCCCTTCCGAACGGAAACGGCGACCGAAAAAATTGTTCCGGCGGTGGACAAATCCCGTGAACAAACGGCACTGTTCAAAACCGGCAATTCTAAAAACACCGACAACAAGGGCAGCATCGCATATTTGTTGAATATTTACTACGATTTCCAGCGGTCGAGCGTGCGGGCTGACGGCCTTGGCGAGTTAAAAAAACTGTTGAAACTGCTGGAAGACAATCCGGGCCTGAAATTGGAGATCAGTTCGCATACCGACAGTCGCGGTTCGAATAGCTATAACCTGCAATTGTCGCAACGCCGCGCCGACGCGATCGTGGCCTGGCTGGCTTCAAAAGGCATCCCTGCTGACCGGTTGGTAGCCAAAGGCTATGGCGAAACAAAACCCGTGAATGAATGCAGCGACGGCACGCCGTGCAGCGAAGAAGCGCACCAGTTGAACAGAAGGACGGAGTTTAAGGTAGTAGAAAATTGATTTGAAGATTTGATGATTTGAAAATTTGAAGATTGGGAAATCGATTTGAAGATTTGATGATTTGATAATTTGAAAATGGAACATATCTTCAAATCATCAAATTTTCAAATCTTCAAATTTTCAAATTCCCCTCATGTTTTTCCCAACCTATTCCATCCTAAGCGAATCCGCCGTTTGCGTCACTTTTGGCGAAAAGCCAGAGGAAGCGGTCTGGCAACGGGTGCAGGCGCTCGATGCCCGCTTGCAGGAGCAGCCGTTTCCGGGGCTTTTGGCTACCGTGCCTGCTTTTGTGACCCTTACCGTGCATTTCGATCCGATGAAAATATTCCGGCGACAGCCAGCGGTGGGCATTCCGGCAGCAGCGGTGCTTCGGGAGCTTAAAAACCTGAGTGCAACTTTGGCGCCTTTAGCAGACCTTCCTGAAACGCTGCTCCAAATTCCGGTGCGCTACGGCGGCGCATTTGGAGCCGATTTACCCGAAGTGGCCGAGCGCCTCCAAATGCGGGAAGCCGAGGTCATTCAACTGCACAGCGAAACCCTGTTCCGGGTCTTGATGATTGGTTTTGCGCCAGGCTTTCCATACCTGGGCATGCTGCCTGCTGAGCTGGAATTGCCACGAAAAAAAACCATCAGCCGGAAAGTGCCCGCCGGCAGTGTTGCCATCGCAGGCAACATGACCTGCATCTACCCGAACGAATCTCCTGCCGGCTGGCACGTCATTGGTCAAACCGAATTAAAATTATTCGATGCCTTTGCCCCTGAGCCTTGTTTATTGAGCGCGGGGATGCAGGTTCGTTTTATTCCACAAAAAATATGAAGCTCCGCATCCTCAGCACGGGGCCGGGGTTGCTGGCCACCCTACAAGACCTGGGAAGGCCGCAGGCGCGGGGTTTCGGGGTTCCGCTCTCTGGCGCCATGGACACGCATAGCCACATCCTGGCCAATTTGTTGCTGGGCAACGCCCCCGAAATGGCTACCCTTGAATGCACCGGGGGAAAACTCGATGCCATTGTGGAAAAGGGAGGGCATTTGGCGCTATCCGGTGCGGGGGGCGCTTTGTTCGTAGATGGCCGGTCAGTTCCTCCTGAACGCACCATTGGGGTACCTGACGGCACTTTGCTGACGATTCAGCCGATGCCGGGTGGAAATTTTTCCTACTTAGCTGCTGCCGGCGGCTGGAAATTCGCGCCGGTTTTTGGCAGCGCTTCTACGTATTTAGCGGGTGGGGTCGGAGGGTACGAAGGCCGGGCTTTGGAAAAAGGGGATGTGTTGCACGGAGCATTGGAGCTTGATTCGCCTTCAAAAATGGAAGTGGCGTCCTGGTTTTTTAGAACAGACGGGCATTCGGCGCCCAGACTGGACACGCCGTTAGACATTTCTGTTTTGGAGGGGCCGGAGTGGTCGTGGTGGCCGGTAGCGCAGCAGCAAGCATTTTTAAACAACGCGGCGCGGGTTTCAAAAGACCGTTCCCGGCAGGCGGTTCGCATCGAAGGGCGTGCCGCTTTGGGGCATAATTTTGCAGAATTGCATTCTACTGGCGTTTGCCCCGGAACCATTCAGGTACCACCCGACGACGATCCGGCAATTTTGATGGCTGATGCGCAGACGACAGGCGGTTTTCCACGCATTGCGCAGGTTATTGCCGTGGATTTGCCTAAAATTGCACAGGCAAAAACTGGTCAGTTGCTGCGTTTCCGGATGGTGGATTTGGCGGAAGCCAGCCAAAAATTGATTGAATATGAATTGGGGTTGGAAAGATTGGGAACGGCGGTGAGGTATAGATCAGGCAGCGCTTAGATCAGGCAGAGCCTGATAAATAGTAGACACGAGGCCGGAGCCTCGCGCCAGCAAAAGTAATAGTGGACACGAGGCGGAACTTCGACTTGCTTCGACTTCGCTCAGTACAAGTCGCTCAGCCATCAACTCAGCTACCGGCTCGCACCAGCAATACAAAACGCTTATGCACACAACAACCATAGACCTGAATTGCGACATGGGCGAGGGATTCGGCCCGTGGAAAATGGGCGATGACGCGGCGTTGATGCCGTTGATCTCTTCTGCCAACATTGCCTGCGGTTACCACGCCGGCGATCCGGTAGTCATGCGCGATACGGTGCAATTGGCTTTGGCGCACCGGGTGGCGATCGGCGCACACCCTGGCTACCCGGACCTGCAGGGGTTTGGGCGCAGGAACCTATCCATGTCCGCAGACGAGGTGTACGCGATGGTGTTGTACCAGATTGGCGCGTTGCAGGCCATTATCCATGCGGAAGGTGGCGTTTTGCACCACGTGAAGCCCCACGGCGCACTTTACAACGCCGCAGCTAAACAACGCGAACTGGCAGAGGCCATTGTAAAGGCCGTTTGCAAGGTTCAGCAGACCGATTTGTTCCTTTATGGCCTGAGTGGAAGTGTGCTGCTTAAAGTTGCGGAAGCGCACGGTTTGTGGGTTTGCCGGGAAGCTTTTTGTGACCGAAGCTACCAAAACGACGGCTCGCTGACGCCGCGAAATTTACCGGGTGCGGTCATTGACAACCCGGAAGCGGCAGCAAAGCGGGCCTTGCAATTGGCAAAGCAACAAAGCATTGAAACTATAGATCAAAAACTGATTGCAGTGCCGTGTGACACGATTTGTATTCATGGGGATGGGGGGAATGCGGTGGCTGTTGCCCGTTCAGTTAGGGAATTGCTGGAAAAGGAAGGCTTGATGGTTGCCGCTCCTACCCCACCCTTTCCATCAACGCCATAAAAAAACCATCAAACCCTTCATCCTGGGGCAAAATACTTTGCTGGGAAATCAGGCGAAATGTGTTGGGATTGGCTTCCAAAAAACGAGCCACTTGCGCTTCATTTTCGGAAGGCAGGATGCTGCATGTAGCGTACACCAATTTACCACCGGGTTTACAAATGGCGCTGTATTGTTGCAAAATCTGAGCCTGAGTTTGCCGGACGCGGTCGAGGAAAGTGGCGTCAATTTTCCATTTGGCGTCGGGATTTCGGCGCAGCACGCCCAGTCCCGTGCAGGGCACATCGAGCAGAACCCGGTCGGCGCTGCCATAAAGGCGTTTGACCACTTTGTTGTTTCCGATGGGGCGCGTTTCGATGATGGAAGCGCCGGCGCGGGTCGCCCGTTTTCTCAGGGCTTCGAGTTTCCAGCCTTCCGTATCCAAAGCGATGATGCTGCCTTTGTTTTGCATTCGGGCGGCGAGGTGCAGGGTTTTGCCGCCACCACCTGCGCAGGCATCTATCACCCGCATGCCTGGTTGTACGTCCAAAAACGGGGCAACGAGCTGCGAAGAGCCGTCCTGCACTTCAAACAGGCCATCGCGGAAAGCCTTAGTCGTAAACAAGTTTTGCCGTTTTTTTACCACCAAAGCTTCGCCGTCGCCAAAAGGAGCCGTTTCAACCCCTTCTTCTGCTAATTGTTTCGCCAATGCTTCCCGGTTGGTTTTCAGCGTATTCGCCCTCAAAACTACCTGCGCGGGTTGGTTCAGGGCCTGGAGGGTGGCTTCCCATTGGTCGCCCAACTCTGCGGCGCCCAGTGCATCCAACCAGTCGGGCACCGATTCCCGAATGGCGCGCACTTGTTGCAACGCTGCGGTTTTGTCGGCAATCCGGCTTTTTTTTACCCCTTCAAATTCAACCCAGGGCGGCAATTCCTGCTCATTCAACAGGTGGTAAATGCCAAAGATGCGGTACCAATCGGCCAGCGAGGCAGGTTGAGCACCTTCAATTTCGTACAGCAGCCGGTATCGGCGCACGATGTCGTACACACTTTCGGCAATAAACGCCCGGTCGCGTGAGCCCCATTTCGGGTTGGATTTGAGGGTTTGCTCGATCACTTTGTCGGCATGGCGACCTTCGGCGAAGATGGTTTGCAGGGCTTGTACTACGGCCTTGACGAGAACAGGATGCAGTTTGGTCATTATTAAGATACAAGATGTTAGACGAAAGACAATAGACAACGAGTTATTGTCAAAGAAAAGGGCAAAGGTAGCGAAAACAGTCGGCAAGCCCGGAAAAATACAGGGCTCATTCACAAGTCGAGATACTTGGGCGATGTAGGAAAATTTGTAGCTTTGCGGGTCTTTTAAAAACAGCACACAACATTCATGTCAGTCATTGTCAGTAATTTAGTCAAATTATACGGCGAACAGCGCGCGGTCGGAGGCATCAGCTTCGAGGTGGGCAAGGGCCAGGTACTCGGTTTTCTGGGTCCGAATGGAGCCGGAAAAACGACGACCATGAAGATCATCACCTGTTTTATTCCCCAAACGGAAGGGCAGGTAGAGGTCTGCGGCTACGACGTGGAAAAAGACCCGATGGAAGTGCGCCGCCGCATTGGCTACCTGCCGGAACACAATCCGCTTTACAAAGACATGTACGTGAAAGAGTACCTGACTTTTGTGGCGCGCCTGCACCGGACGCCGAACAAGGAAAAACGCATCGCCGAAATGGTTGAAATGACGGGACTGGGGCGGGAGCAACACAAACGCATCGCAGCTTTGTCGAAAGGCTACCGGCAGCGTGTAGGGCTGGCACAAGCCATGCTGCACGATCCGGAAGTGCTGATTTTGGACGAGCCAACCTCCGGCCTCGACCCCAATCAAATTGTAGAAATCCGCAACCTGATCCGGCACATTGGCAAAGAAAAAACCGTTATTTTTTCCACGCACATTATGCAGGAAGTGCAGGCGCTTTGCGATCGCGTCATCATCATCAACCGGGGGCAGTTGGTTGCCGACGACCCCATCGAACGGTTGCGGGAACGCGGCAAAAAAGAAATCGTCGTGACGGTGGAATTTTCACAAACCGTTGCAGAAAAGCAACTCAAAGCCCTGCCGCACGTGCGCCGGGTGGAAAACTCGGGCAAAAACCGCTGGAAATTGTACAGCGACGACAAACATGATATTCGGGAGGAGGTTTCGCGGTTCGCATCAGCAAACAGCCTGACGCTGCTGGAAATCAGAAAAGAGGAGATTAGTATTGAAGATGTTTTCCGAAATTTAACTCAATAAAACTTAACCGGATTCGCACATCGCATGATCAAACAAGCAACCCTGGCGACTTTCTTTTTGATGACCACAATCGCCCTTTCGGCGCAGTCGGGCGACAGTTTGCTGCTGACCAAAAGCTTCCTGTTTAAAGATGGCGTTTATCTTTCGTTGGACGCCTTGCACCGCAATGCACCCGATTATGCATGGGACGATCTGGAAGCCCTGCTGACCACCAGCGCCCGGACTTTTGTGGCCAAAGTGGCTAGGCTAAAGACCAAGTCGGGTGAAACCATAGATTTGCATTCGGTGCTGGCAATCAGCTTAGAAGGAGTGCCGTATGTGCGGGTTGCAGCCCAGGCACGCGAGGTGGAGCCACCATCGCGCGAGCAGGCCGTTCTTTTTGCCGGCTTAAAAGTCCGGGGCAAAATTGCCTATTTTTCTTATGAAACAGATACCACGGAATTGGTGGAAATTTCGGCCTACAACCCGCTGACAAAAAGGCCTTTCCGGAAAGGAAATGTTCCGGTAAAGTCTTCGGTGACGGTGGAAAAAATCTTTTATTTCCCCGACGGGCGGATTGCGGATTTCAACCGCGACCGCATGCTCGAGTGGATCGGCGATGACAAACAACTTTGGAATACGGTGAATGAATTGGGCGATGACCCGACCCGGGAAAAGTTGTATAAATGCTTGCTTATTTATGACGACCGGAACGGGTTTTATATGGGAGGTGGCGGTGGACGGTAGACGGTGGACGGTGGACGGTGGACGGTGGACGGTGGACGGTGGACGGAACCAATAACGAATAACAAATAACCAGTAACAAAACTATGTGGTCAATATACCGGAAGGAAATCAATGCATTTTTTAGCTCGTTGGTGGGCTATATTGT
>JALHRK010000351.1 GCA_022841505.1 Saprospiraceae bacterium
CAATGCATGTTTTGATGTTTATTTTAGCCTCTGTATCGTTTTGCTCTCTTGGCACAAAATGATTTCACAAATGTAGGGGAAACGCAGCAAAAAATAATACCCTGTTTAGGGTATTTTTCATGAGTGACCGGGTGACTTAGAGTCACCCGGTCACCGGCTAAGAAAAAGCCCCCCTCCACTTGCGCAGAGAGAGGCCATCCCAAAAACCGATAATACTTATGTATCAATACCCTTTCGGGTTGTCTTTTTTCTTAAACGACAAAGCCAGCGTAACTTCGTGTGTACCGGTGCTGAATTTTTGGAAACGCTGAAAAGAAATATCGTAAGAATAGTACAGGTGGAAAGAAGGCAGTTTCGTGCCCAGCAAAAGTCCGGCAGCGCCCAACGAGCGGTAGGATAAACCTGCAATCAGCTGCTCATCCAAAAATCCCGCTTTGAGGTTGATGTCAAATTGCTGGGGGGTATCGCGCAGGTTGCGCACCATCAAAGAAGGTTCAAAAGTGATGCCCAGGTCGTAGACTTCAAACTTGTGCCCCAACAGGAAGGTGTAATAACTAAAAAACGACTCCTTTTCTTCGGTGCTGACGATGTCATCCAATCGGGAACGCACTAAGTTATTGAAGGACAACCCCCCATAGGTGTTTTCCATAAACGTGCCGTATACTCCGATCGAAGCGTCAAAAACGCCTTTGCCATCCAGAATCTCTTCCAGCAATTGGTCGCCCGCCTGAAAGAAATCGCTATTCATTACACTGCTGTTCAACTGCATCTGCTGAAATTCGGTAGAAAATCCGGCACTCAGCTTGAAATTTTCGCTGACGTTAAAGCGAAAAGCGTAATTCAACTGCACTTTCAGGCGATTCAACTGGGCTGCCTGCTCTGAAAAAATACCCAAACCGATGCCGAAAGTTTTGCCAAGTGGGCCATTGAAGAGGGCGCCGTAGTTTTTAGGCGCATCGGGGAAGCCCGTCCAGGCAATACGCGCATGGGCCTGCAGGTCATAAGATTCATTGAATCCAGCTGCACCTGCGTTGATCAGGAGCGGGCTGATGTGGTAATGGGTAAAAATGGCTTCTTCCTGTGCAGACACAGCGCTGAAGGAGGCGGCCAATATGATGAGTAAAAATAACTTTTTCATGTTTGTGAATCGGTTGGTGGAAAAGGATATTGTTCATTGATTGGGTTGTCTAAAGAGGCAAGTTTGCCTCTTTAGACCCCCGGGATATTCATTTATTCGCGGACAATCGTCAAAGAGCCCTTATGCTGAACAGCTGTGCCGTCCGGATTGGTGTATTCCAGTACATAATAGTACGGACCATCCGGCAACGGCGCGCCATTCTGGGAAGTACCCGCCCACGTATTGTCGTAGTTTTCGGTTTCAAAAACCAATTGTCCCCAACGGTTGTAAATTTCTAAGTTGTTGTTGGGTAAATCACCGATGCAGAAAATGATAAACTCATCGTTTGCGCCGTTCCCGTCCGGTGTAATCACCACCCGCTCTTCAAGGCAAGGGTAGCGTTCGTCGGGTACGATAGCACTCAGCATAGCCGTTTGGCAACCGTTGTCATCGGTAACGATCAGGAAATACTCACCCGGCGCTAAGCTGGAAACGATGGAAGTAAATTCGCTCGCGTTGAGGTTCACCCATTCATAGCGGTAAGGCATCTGGCCGCCGCTGACAATCGCCCGTACCGTGCCGTTGAAGCCTTCCGTTGCCGGCTCGATTTCAAATGCAACCGTAATTGGCGTCGGTTCAGCCATGGTGTAAGTTTCCACTTTTTCGCAACCGTTCAGGTCGGTGGCGGTCACGGTGTAGTCTCCTGTGCCGAGGTTCCGAACCAGGTTGCCAAAAATGCCCGTACTCCACTCGTACTGATAGTTCCCGGCAACGCCGCCAAAAGCGAATACCTGGATTTCTCCATTTTTATCGCCAAGGCAGGATATTGCCGTCACATTGGCATTCAGCGTAATCGCCGGCGGAGCATTCAGGGTCAGCGAGGACGTTATTTCGCAGCCCAGTTCGTCCGTCACCGTTATGGTATAGGCGCCAGGGCCGGCATTTTGCAGGTCGGCGCCAACAAAGGTATTGCCATTGCTTTCCCAAACCACATCGAAATCGCCCTGTCCGGTAATGTTCGCGACCGCGCTACCATCCGTGCCGTCTGCACAGCTCACTGCAAAATTGCCGTGGTTAGAAGTCACCTGTGGGTTGATCGAGAAGTTGGATTGGGCCGCCACCGTGTATTGACGCACCAAAATCAAACCGCTGGCATCGGTAATCCGAACCGTGTAAGTCCCAGGCGTTGCATTGGTCAGGTCTTCGTCATCCGAAACGACTACCCCACCTGCGTTTTTCCACTCGTAGGTGTATGGCGCATTGCCGCCTGTAACCGTCAGGTCAATCGAGCCGTCTTCGTCTGTCGGGCAATCTACGTTTGAAGACACTGCATCTTCCGAGAAGGTATTCAGGGCGATTGCAGGCAACGTCACTTGACAACCATTGCCATCTACGATAGTCGGAATATAATTCCCTTCGCAAAGGCTGAGGATTTGTGGTCCCGTTGAAGCAACATTCCACGTCACTGCATAGCCCGGCGTACCGCCGCTGACGTTCAGGGTAATACTTCCTGTGCAGCCTGCGTCCTCCGTGTCGTTGTTGACGGTGGAAGTTGCTGAGATTGCCGTTGGTCCCGTGATGTTTGCGCTGTTGGTGATCTCTGCGCCAACGTTGTCTTCCACTACAAATGTCCAGTTATTGGCGCCAAGCCCTGTAATGTTAAAGACCCCGGTTGCACTCGTATATGGTGTATTGTCGATCGTCAGCGTATAAGGAGGAGAGCCGCCCAGCACGGTTACCGACAGGGTTCCGGTGGATTCGCCGTTGCACAGCACGTTGGTTGACGTGATAGTTCCGAAAGCGAAAGGCTGAGCCGTTACCATGTAGCAGCCCGTTGCCGTACAGAAATTCGCATCCGTAATGGTCGCACAGTATTGGCCAACAGCCAGGTTATTGATGGTTGGAGTGGTTGGACCGTGTCCCCACTGTACCGTATAACCGGGTGCGCCACCCGTGATGTTCAGCGCGATGGAACCGTTGTTCCCGCTGGTTGCAGAGGCAATGTTCGCTGCGATGGTGATCTGCGGAAGGCTGGTCACTTCAAAACTACCCGTTACGGTATTGGTGTTGTTGTCTGTTACCGTGACATTGTAAGTGCCAGGCGCTACATTGATGATGTCCTGAGTCATGGCGATCACCATATTGTTTGAATTGCGCCATTGATACGTATAAGGTGGGGTTCCACCTGCTACTGTAATGTCTACACCGCCGTTATTGGTACCAAAACAAGCTTTGTTGATGTTGAATGTAGTAATGGCTAAGTCTTCGCCAACCGTTGCGCAAGTATTTGTTGTACAACCATTCCCATCGGTTACGGTCACACAATATTGACCGCCAACGGTCAGGTTGGAAATATCCTGGGTGCTGGCTGAAAAATTGCCCGGACCTGTCCAGACGTAGGTATAGGTACCGTTTCCACCCTGAACTGTGATGTTCACTGCCCCCGGGTTGCCGTCGTTCAGATCAGTAACTGCTGTGTTTGTGATCGTCAGCGCAGGGTTCAGCGCAACAACAGTGACATTGTTCAACGTTTGCGTGCAGCCTCTTGAGTCTGTTACGGTTACAGAATATACCCCTGCAGCCAATCCCGTAGTTGGGTTGGTATCCGGGGCCGTTCCACTCCAGTTATAAGTGTACGGTCCGGTACCACCCGTAACGCCCAGCGTCACAGAACCGGTACTGGCGCCTGCACAAAGTACATTCTGGATATTTGTTGCTGTTACCACCAATGGAGCAGGTTCTTCCACTTCGGTCAGCATAGACATTGCCGTACAACCACTCGCATCCGTAACCGTTACCCGGTAGAAGCTGAATGGGATGAGGTTCATCGGGTTAGGCGTGTTGCCAGGGTTTGGGGGCGGTGAACTCCAGGCATAAGAGAGCGTGCCGGTGCCGCCGGAAGCGTTCACCAAAATGCTGCCATCGTTTTCGCCGGCGCAGCTTACATGGGTTACGTTAACGCTGTTGATGGTCACTGCCGTAGCAGGCTGAGTAATCATGTACGTCGCGGTAGCACTTCCTCCCAGGCTGCTGGTTATGGTTACGCTATAAGTTCCGGCTGGCCGGTTGGAAATTGTCGGTGTATTGCCTGGATTTGGTGATGCGTTCCATGCGTAAGTGAGCGTACCTCCCATTGAGCTGGTTGCCTGCACCGTAATGGCGCCGGTATTTCCGTTGCGGCAAGCAACGTTGGTGATCGTTGCATTGGTGATGGTGACTATATCATCTCCCGGATCCTCTCCACAGCTTACTACGCCGGGGCAACTGCTGAAAGTAAGTTCCGTTAAATCGCCATTCAGAATTTCGATGACCGTAGGTGTATTTCCGAAGGTAACGGAACTAGTGGTGCAACTTAACATGGTAAAGCACAATTCAAAAATTACCGTGCCATCCGGAAGCGTAACTCCCATTACTTCCTGGTCATTCCAGGTCATCGTTATGACTCCGGGAGAAGGATTGCCAAATGAGTTGGCAACCAAACCAGCCAGGTTAAATCCTGAGGTTCCCGTAAATTGCAAGAGCGCTGGATTGTAATTAATGCTGAACTGCATGCCCAGGATGTCGTTAAACCCATGCGTACGCACTTCCAGACAAATTGACTCCGGCTGGGTAGTTGTGATGCTTTCTATTTCCAAGCCAAAGCCAGTAATGTCGCAAGTCGGCGGCGGCGGTGGGTCATCGTCAAGCGTGACCGTACCCGAACAACTGCTGAATGGAAGTTCATTCAAATTTCCGTCTAAGATTTCAATGGAAGTCGGTGTATTGCCGAAAGTAACCGTGCTGTTCGTAGTCCCCGTGACGTTGAAACACAATTCAAAAAGTACCGTGCCGTCCGGTCGCGTGATCCCCATTACATCCGGGTCGTTCCACGTCATCGTTATGGTGCCCGGCGTGGGCGTGCCAAACGATGCTGCCGACAGGCCGTTCAGGTTCAATGCTGCAACATTCAAAAATGTCAATACCGAAGCATTGTAGTTGATGCTGAATTGCATGCCCAGGATATCGTTAAAGCCATGCGTGCGCACTTCCAAACAGACCTGCTGCCCCTGGGTACCGTTGGCGTCTTCTATTTCCAGACCAAAGCCGGTGATATCGCAAGGCGTAGGCGGCGGCGGTGGTGGGTCATCGCCAAGCGTGACCGTACCCGAACAACTGCTGAACGGAAGTTCATTCAAATTCCCGTCTAAGATTTCAATGGAAGTCGGTGTATTGCCGAAAGTAACCGTGCTGTTCGTAGTCCCCGTGACGTTGAAACACAATTCAAAAAGTACCGTGCCGTCTGGTCGCGTGATCCCCATTACATCCGGGTCGTTCCACGTCATCGTTATGGTGCCAGGTGTGGGTGTGCCAAACGATGCTGCCGACAGGCCGTTCAGGTTCAATGCTGCAACATTCACAAATGTCAATACCGAAGCATTGTAGTTGATGCTGAATTGCATGCCCAGGATATCGTTAAAGCCGTGCGTGCGCACTTCCAAACAGACTTGCTGCCCTTGGGCGCTGTTGGCGTCTTCTATTTCCAAACCAAAACCAGTGATGTCGCAGGGCGTAGGCGGTGGCGGCGGTGGGTCATCGCCAAGCGTGACCGTACCCGAACAACTGCTGAATGGAAGTTCATTCAAATTCCCGTCCAGGATTTCAATGGAAGTCGGTGTGTTGCCGAAAGTAACTGTGCTGTTCGTAGTCCCCGTGACATTGAAACACAATTCAAAAAGTACCGTGCCGTCCGGTCGCGTAATCCCCATTACATCCGGGTCGTTCCACGTCATCGTTATGGTGCCCGGCGTGGGTGTGCCAAAAGATGCTGCCGACAGGCCGTTCAGGTTCAATGCTGCAACATTCACAAACGTCAATACCGAAGCATTGTAGTTGATGCTGAATTGCATACCCAGTATATCGTTAAAGCCATGCGTGCGCACTTCCAAGCAGACCTGCTGCCCCTGGGTGCCGTTGGCGTCTTCTATTTCCAGACCAAAGCCCGTAATGTCGCAAGTTGTGGGTTCACCACCACCACCGCCGCCGCCGCTGACCGTTACGGTCCCGCTTGTGCTGTTGAACGGCACTTCCTGCAAGGTGCTGTTTAAGATTTCTATGGAAGTCGGCGTATTGCTGAAACTTACTGTGCTGGTGGTCGTTCCGGTTACCGTAAAGCACAACTCAAAAATTACGGTGCCATTCGGACGGGTGATGCCCAAAACATCCGGGTCATTCCAGGTCATGGTAATCACGCCAGGGGAAGGATTGCCAAACGAGGCCGCTGACAGCCCGTTCAGGTTCAGGTTCGAAACATTCACAAACGACAAAACCGACGAGTTGTACTGAATGCTGAACTGCATCCCCAAAATATTCGTAAATCCCTGGGTTGCTACATTCAGACATACCTGCTGGCCCTGTGGCGCTGTGAGGCTTTCTATATCTAAGCTAAAGTTGTTGCTGCCGCCACCGCCACCACCGCTGACCGTTACCGTACCGCTGGTGCTGTTGAACGGCACTTCCTGCAAGGTGCTGTTTAAGATTTCTATGGAGGTCGGCGTATTGCTGAAACTTACTGTGCTGGTGGTCGTTCCGGTTACCGTAAAACACAACTCAAAAATTACGGTGCCATTCGGACGGGTGATGCCCAA
>JALHRK010000352.1 GCA_022841505.1 Saprospiraceae bacterium
GCTGAGCAAATATAATGTTGCCACCGTTGCTGAAGCCATGGGCGATGTGGAACGGGTGATGAAATTTGTGGATCCGGAACGCAAAGAACTGGACATGGCTTACTATTTTGAAGCCATTGATTTCGGCTATTTGCCGAAAGAATATAAAATGCCCGACCCCAAAGGTTACGATCTGGTGGAATGGAAAAAAATCTACGCCAAATGGACCGACGCTTTTGCAGAAAAAGGCTGGGGGACGATGTACTTAGCCAACCACGACCAGCCGCGCATGCTCACCCGCTGGGGCAACGACAGCCCGGAATTCAGGGAGGTTTCGTCCAAAATGCTCACCACGTTTATTTTAAGCATGCGGGGCACGCCGTTTTATTATTTCGGCGATGAAATCGGGATGAGCAACATCAAATTTGAAAAAGTTGAAGACTACAATGACATTGAACTCCTGACGAATTACGCCCAGGTGAAAGCCAAAGGCGGCGATTTAAAGCGCTTTCTGGAAGGCATGAAAATATCGTCCCGCGACAATGGTCGCACGCCCATGCAATGGGACAATACGGCCAATGGAGGCTTCTCAACAGGGACACCCTGGCTGAAAGTGAACCCGAATTATGCGACCGTAAATGTTGCCAGCCAGGAACAAGACCCGAATTCCATCCTGAATTATTTCAGAAAAATGACGGCCTTGCGCAAAAATAACCAGGCGTTGATTTATGGCGACTGGAAGTTGTGGGACGCGAACAACCCTTCGGTATTTGCCTATACCCGGGAGCTCAATGGCGAAAAATTGCTGGTACTTCTGAATTTTAAAGCAGTCCCTGCAACGGTGGAAACAACCGGATTGGATTTGAGCAAAGCGGAGGTTTTGATTGGCAATTACCCGACGCCTTCGGCATCGGGGCAGTTGAAGCCGTATGAAGCGGTGATTCTGAAGCTAAAAGATTAGTGTCTCAGTACGCATACTACTGGATGTTTTTGCGTAATGAGACCTTATAGGTTTTTAAAACATATAAGGTCTGAAGCCCCGAAATGGAAATGTCCAGTAGGATGCCTAAATCCCTCCAAATCAGACAATACAGGTAGATGGATAATTTATGGAAACCTTCATGCGTTTTATTGTATTAGCGCATGTTGGAAAATCCCCGCATGCGCAACGCTCTTTCTGAACAATCTCATAATTCCATCTTTTGAAGAAGAAAACATTATTATATATATTAACTGGGATAGTAGGACTAATTTTAGTGGTTAAGCTTATCATGATCACAATGATTGAACCCTGGGCGGAGCAAAAAATACAGGCTGCACTGAATAAGGAAAACAGCGATTATGTAGTTGAACTAGAAAAGGTACATATTTCTGTTTTTTTGGGAAGCATTGATTTGGAAGGGATTAAGGTATACTCAAAACAAGATACGGGGATTAATCACAAATTACAAGGGCAAATAGCGTGGATAAAATTAGCTGGCATCAGCCGGTTGAAAGCCTTGTTCAAAAACGATTTTGATATTCAGGATATATTCATTTCGGATACCAAGATTAACGGCACGCTTCCACCGCCCACGGAAGAAAAAAAGCCACCCATTGTGTCGCCGGTAAACGTACGCATTGGCAAAATTCATGTCGATAACCTTGACTTAACCGTAAAAAATCTTGGCGCCACTAATTTTTTTTCGTTGAAAAATGGCCAAATAAAGTTGCATGAGGTACAAGTTTCAAAAAAAGATACCTTATCTGCTAAGATAGCAGAGAAATTCGATTTTAACTTCAGGGAATCCCTCTTGATTACCTCCGACAGTCTGTATAGCCTTACCCTCAAAAATGTTGATTACAATGCAACAATGGCGGTTTTTTCAGCAGACTCCTTTCTGATTCATCCGAAGTATAAAGATTATGATTTTACATCAAGGCATAAATATGAAACGGATCGGATTGATGGAATGTTTGTGAACATTGCAGTCCATGATTTTTCTTTAGCTGATTATTTAAAATCAAAAGATTTTAATAGTACCTATCTGGAAATCGAAAAAATGAACCTGGATGTTTTTCGCGACAAGCGGAAAGTATTTCCACCCAATAACAGACCGACTATCCAACAGCTCATTTACGATTATCCAGCCCTGTTAAACGTTGATTCAGTTGGGGTTTTAAGGGGGGATGTCTTTTACAGGGAACATGCCGAAGGGGCAAACGAGGCAGGGGGCATCAGTTTTAATAAAATCAAGGCTAAAATTTACAACATAACCAACGACACTATTTACAGAACCCAAAGCAAATTCCTGGAACTGAAGAGTGAAGCCTTAGTGATGGGAAAAGGCAAACTAATCATTTCAATTAAAGCAAAATTATTTGATAAATTGGATGCCTTTTCTCTGGCTGGGCATCTTGCCCCTATGGATGCAAAAGTATTAAACCCCATATTGGAGAAAAATGCCTTTCTTTTCGTTACTTCAGGCGATATAGATGCCATGAACTTTAATATTGAAGCAAATAATAATAGAGCGACAGGGAGCATGACGCTGCGTTATCAAGGGTTGGATATTGCCCTGAAAAACAAGCGAACGGATGACACCACCGGTTTGAAAGAAAGCGTAATGTCATGGATTGCTGACCTCAAAATCATGGATTCAAATCCACTCCCGGGGGAAGCCGTGAGAACAGGGATCATAGATTATGAAAGAGATCCCCAAAGGTTTTTTTTTAATTATGCCTCCAAAGCCATTTTGACTGGAATTCAATCTAGTCTTGAGAAAAATCCAAAAAAGAAGAAAAAATAAGAAGTGTCTGTTTTTATAGTCCGATAGCCCTGCTTGCGCTGAGGCTTCGGCGTGTACTATTTCCCGGGTTTTACCCGGTTCGATCTAACTGAAAAATTATAACTAAATTTGCCTCATCATCAAAAATCGCAAATCATGAAACCATTCCTTTTCTTCCTCGTCCTGCTGGTTTTCGGTTGCAACCAGGCGCCTGCGGATTCCAATCAAACCGCGCCGCCCGCAGACCAACCCGTAGCAACGGATGAAACGACCCCTTCCGGCACAGCAGGCGCAGTCGCTAAAATGGTCACCGGCAAAACATGGCAGTCGCAGGCCAATCCGGACATCACGATGGAAATCCGTGACGGGCGCATGATCACCATGTTGAAAGGCGCCGAGCGTACCGAATCTCCTTTTGTGGAGTTCAGCCAGCGCTGCCCGGGAAGCAAAGCACCGGGCGAAGGCATGAATGGTGGGTTTCTTTGCTGCATGACACTGGCGACAAAAATCACGACGCATTACTTAGTTTTAACCGCAGAAACGAACAAGTTTGAGTATATTCAGGACAACGCTCCCGATGCCAAACCGGAGGTTTTTACGCTTTTGAAGCCCGAGTAAATGGATAATCACTAATTAGGAATACGCATGCAAAATGGACTACACCACCTTACCCAAAATAGAATTGCACCTGCATTTGGATTGCTCGCTGAGTTATGACGTGGTGCAGCAAATCGCCCCGTCCATCAGCTACGAAACCTACCGGGAATCCTTCATTGCCCCGCCCAAATGTACCGATCTGGCCGATTACCTCACCCGCGCCATCAAAGGAACGGAATTGATGCAAACCAAAGCAGAACTGCGTTTGGTGACGCTTGATTTGTGCCGGCAGTTGAAAAAGGACCACGTGATTTATGCCGAAATCCGGTTTGCGCCGTTGCTCCACCTTGAAAAAGGCCTGACACCGGTGGAAGTCGTTCAAACGGTGAATGAAGCGGCAACGGAAGGCATGGCAGAAACGGGAATCACGGTGGGCCTCATTTTGTGTACATTGAGGCACTACACGGAAGCGCAAAGCATGGAAACTGTTCAATTGGTTGCGCAATTCAGCGGAACCCATGTGGTGGGGTTCGACATTGCCGCCGATGAAGCGGGTTTCCCCATTGACAACCACGTGGCGGCGTTTGCGTATGCCCAAAAAAACGGACTGCACGTCACTGCCCACGCGGGGGAAGCAAAAGGCGCCGAAAGTGTTTGGGAAACGCTGAAAAACTTCCACCCGTCCCGCATCGGTCATGGCGTCAGGAGTGTGGAAGACCCGGCGTTGATGGCATTTTTAAAAAAAGAAGCCATTCACCTTGAAGTCTGCCCGACCAGCAATGTCCAAACCGATGTGGTTGCCACCATCAAAGACCACCCTGCGGATCGCATTTACCGGAGCGGGGTTTCCATGAGTGTCAATACAGATGCCCGGGCCATATCCGATACAACGCTGACCCGGGAATACCAGCTCCTTCAGGAGGAATTTGACTGGGGGAAAGCCCATTTTTTGAAATGCAACCTGGAGGCCATCGAACACGCGTTTGCGTCTGATGAGGTAAAAGCTGCATTGCGGGCTGCAATCATCAAAGCGTATGGCTAATTTGTTGCTTTTTTCATGGTAAGCAAAGCAACATTGCTGTGAAATGCCATTTCCCGGGTAACACTCTGGCCAAACAATTTTTCAAAAAACGTTGGCTTATGGGTGAACATGGCTAAGATATTGGCTCCGTTTGCCGCAATGAACGCATCAATGGTTTCGATCACATTGTCGCTTTCTAAAATATGTACTTTAATGTTGGGGTATTGATAATTGTCAATCAGCGCTTTTTCCAGGACTGCTGCGGCTACGGGCGGTTCTGATCCAGGCTGGGCGATGTGCAGCAAATGAATAGAGGCATCGAACATCCGGGCATACGGAAGCAGGGCTTCCATCTCATTTTCAACGTCTTGCAAATCAGAAGCATACACGATTTTATGGATGTTGCTGAAATAGGCGAACTCCGGTACTGAAATAACCGGAATTTTAGTGTTGGAGATGACCGCTGCTGTATTGCTGCCCATCAAGACTTTTTTCAACCCGGATGCGCCTTTGGTGCCCATGATGATGAGGTCAATTTTATGCTCCACAGCAAAGCTTTCCAAGGCATCTCTCATCGGGAGCCCTACCTCTGTTTGCACACTAACTTTAAGGTCGTTGCCAACGTCTTCCTTTAGCTTGGCAGCTAATTCTTCGAGGTCAGCCAACGCGTTTTCACTCATGGCATTCATCAGTTGCCCCGATTGAAATGAGGTAGAAGCCCGCGGCATCGCCTCCACATGCACCGCGTGGAACAGGATGATTTCCGCCTTGATTTTCCGGGCCAGTTTGGCGGCGTAGTATACTGGAATGACGGAGAGCTTCGAGAAATCGGTGGGCAGTAGTATACGCATCTTTTAAGCAGTTAAGATTTTAGGCTTATTGCGATGGAACTCCCGGCAACAAACCTGTTAATGTATACTACAAAAAAGCAGTAAAAACCCGAAACCGGGCATGACTTTCCTCACCCAAAAGGCTAATATTCGTCATTGTAGCATCAAGGTCTCAGCTGACCGTTCCCAGCAATTCATGCAACTTTTTCAGTTGGGCTTCGCTTCCCAGAACAATGAAGCTGCACCCAGGCTCTAACGCAACATCCGGGGAGGGATTGATTTCATAACGGCCATCGTGATTTCGATAGCCAATGATGTTGACCCCTGTTTCGTGGCGAAGATGCAGTTCTTTAATGGGGGAAGCGCGAAATTGTGGTTGTAACTGATCGTAACGGATTTCTTCAAATCCAATATCTGCGTGGTTTTCGCTGGTGATGAAAGAAAAGAACTCAACCGCGCCCGGCTTGCTGACTAAGGTGGCCATGTAGAAACCGCCGATTTGCTCGGGCATGACCACGTGGTTGGCTCCGGCTTTCATCAGTTTTTTGCCGGCTTTGGGCTCAATGGCCCTGCTGATGATGGTGAGGCGGGGATTGAGCTGGCGGGCGGTGAGAACAATGTACAAATTGTCGGAGTCGTCGGCCAATGCCGTAATGATGGCCCTCGCTCGCAGGATACCCGCAGCCATCAGGGTTTCGTCCTGAGTAGCGTCCCCTTCCAGGCATAGGAGTTGCTGATCACTGTGCTGCAAGCGGTCTATTTTGTCGGCAGCATGGTCAATGACTACAAATGGAATGTTGTGGGTTAGCAGGTTGAGAGAAATTTCCTTGCCATATTTACCATACCCACACAGCACGACATGGTTGTCTAAGGAATTGATCGCCTTTTGCATGCGTTTGATGAACCAGGTTTTAAAAAATTCACCTTCCAGAACATAATAGGAGAAGACTGCCAGGAAGTAGGCGAATACGCCGATATTGAGCAAAATAATAAAAGAAGTAAACAAACGGCCTGCAGCGGAAAGCGGCTCCACTTCCGTAAAACCAACCGTTGAGATCGTGATGACCACCATGTAAACCGCCTCCACCCAGTCGTAGTTTTCCAGCAGCATATACCCTGCAACGCCAATGATCATTTCGATTCCCAGCATGCATAATGCTACCTTAAAATTCAGGATTTTATCAGGGAGGCGATTGATGACCTTAAAGGGAAG
Source organism: Saprospiraceae bacterium (assembly GCA_022841505.1). Lineage (GTDB taxonomy): Bacteria > Bacteroidota > Bacteroidia > Chitinophagales > Saprospiraceae > JABWAJ01. The sequence continues at coordinate 6,409 of JALHRK010000352.1, forward strand.
CAGTTGCATTTGCGGTCTTTTCTTTTATAGTAAAGTAAAGTTACGCATCTACAAGCATATTTGACTTGATTTGTACAACGTATTTTATGCCCTTACCGCAGTAAATTCACTCCACCCTTTTCAAGTCGAACCCGCTCCTGCGCGTCCGTCGTCAATTGGTAGGTTGCCAGCCAGACGTAGTGGCCTTGCGGCAAAAATTGTCCGTTCAGGCGACCGTCCCAACCCCGCGTCGGGTCGTCCGTTTCAAACAGCAATTCGCCCCAGCGCGAAAAAACCTTTAGCCGGAAATTGAGCATTGGGCAACGGAATGGCGCCAGTTTAAATGCGTCATT
>JALHRK010000353.1 GCA_022841505.1 Saprospiraceae bacterium
GAGGTGACGTAGACCTTGCCTTTGAGGTCGTTATCGCCCAAGCCCATTTTCCGGCCTGCATTCAACAGGGTAATGGTCGTGCCATGCACAATGCCCTGCGGGCCGATGTACATAAAAGAGCCGGCGGTCATCTGGCCGTATTGCGTGACGCCCAGCGCGTTGTATTTATTCCAGTCTTCTTTTTTGGAATAATTCGGAATCATCATGCCGTTGGTGACCACTACGCGCGGCGCGTCTTTATGCGATGGAAACAAGCCCAGCGGGTGGCCGGAATATAGCACCAGCGTTTGCTCGTCGGTCATTTCCGCCAAATACTTCATGGTCAGGCGATACTGCGCCCAGTTTTGGAAAACTGCACCGTTGCCGCCGTAGGTGATGAGCTCATGCGGATATTTCGCCACTTTAGGGTCGAGGTTGTTTTGCACCATCAGCATAATGGCTGCGGCTTGTTTGGAGTGGTGCGGGTATTCCTGAATCGGGCGGGCGTGCATGGGGTAGGTTGGCCGGAATCGGTGCATGTAAATGCGGCCATACTGGTTCAATTCTGCTGCAAATTCTGGCGCCAGCACGGCGTGGTGCCTGGGGTGGAAATAGCGCAGGGCATTCTGAATGGCCAGCACTTTTTCTTTTTCGGACAATACCCCTTCGATGACGCGCTGCGGTGCATGGGCGACTGAATGGTCGTAGAACAGGGCGTTGGGTAACTCAGATGGAATGCCTTCGAGTATTGCTTGCTGGAATAGTGTCATGGTTGATTTTTACTTAATTAGTGTCTGTCTTTATAGTCCGATAGCTGCGTTCATTTCGACTGGGCTTCGACTGGGCTTAGCCAGCAGCTCAATGACCGGTTGTTGAGCGTAGTCGAAACAAAAACCGGTCACCCCGCCCGAGCGGGACTCCCACTTTTGGGCCTCCACATGCCTTGCTCTCGAACTCTAAGGAACAGAAACGAGACTAAATGGACAGACTAATCAGGATCGCAAAAATAGTGATTTTTAGTAAGCGTCAACAGATATTCAGGGCCAATCCGGTTCTTTGGTTTACCCTGATTTTCCTATGTATTCCAAGGTGCTTTGTCTTTTGAAAGACAGAATACAAAACCCTCATTACCAATATCTAATTTACACAGAATCGTATTGACGAATTCAGTATATTTGATCATAAGTATTTGATTCAACAACCAAAAAAACACCATCATGAAAAAAATCGCTTTACTCTGTTTTGTCGTTATGGGCTTTTGCACCGCAAAAGCACAATTGGAATGGGCGCCGGTGGGGGCGAAGTATTATTATGCATTTTGTGACGAATCGTTTGGCTGTGATGTAGAAATCGCGGAGGTAATCGAAGAGACGATAATAGCAGGTAAAAATTGCAAACGGTTTTCAAAGGCTTATTTATTGGGCGCATTCTGCTACGGAATGGAGTATACCTACGAAGAGGAGGGACGGGTGTATTTTTACAATAGTGAAATTAAGGATTTCAGTTTGTTGTATGATTTTAATAAAGGCCCCGGCGAATCGTGGGTGATGCCCATTTGTTCAGAACTTTGCGGCGAACCAGACTCCATTGAGATCGTGGTAGACTCCATTTCCATGACGGAAATCAACGGCATGCAAGTCCGAACGCAACACGTAACCTGGGAATATCCGTGGCATTGGGGCACGCCATTTCTTACCAACAGCATCATTTATGAAGGCATCGGGAATTTTCCTGTTATGTATTTTGCCTTCAGACATCCATGCGGAGTATTAAACCATTCCATGATCGTTAGCTTCAACTGCTACGAATCCCCCACCCACGGCACTTTCAATTTCAGAGGCGAAATTCCCTGTGATCAATTCTCGTCCACCCCCACCGAAGATCCCACTTTGCTTGCGCCTCAGCTAAAGCTTTCCCCCAACCCCGTTTCAAACGAATTGGAGCTTCGTTTCACCCCACAACTCCCTGGCCGGATTCAGGTGCGCGTATTTGATGCGCGGGGGCGGTTGGTGGAGGACATTCAAAAAGAATTGGCAGGAGGCTCGCTTTCTTTGCAGGTAACAGCTTGGCCGGCAGGTTTGTATGTCTTGCAATGCATGAAAGATGGCAAGGTATTGGGCGCGGAAAAATTTGTAAAACAGTAGCATTCCCCCAAAACAACATCCCGCTCGTTGCATTAGGATGTGTAATTTTGTGCCTTATTGAGCGTTATTAGGTTTGCCTGATGCACAGGCGCACAAAAACGCTTCCTTTTTGCACACATTACCAACCCAACGCATGAAAAATTTTGGTCTCCTGGCCCTTTGCATGGCAGCTTTACTGCTTCCCCTGTCGGCGTTGCACGCCCAACGCTTAGAACAATTTTCAGAAAAACCAGCTGAATTCCTGACGCAACTCGGCGCCATTATGACCGCCAGCAAGCAAAAGAACCTGGAAACGACCTTCAAAGACTTTGAGTCCATTTTCCAGGGCGGAACCTTTACGGAAGCTGAACAACAACAGATTATCAAAACCGGCAACGGCCTGCTAAAGCGCCGCATGAGCGCCAGCCCGCATTTCAGAGACTTCCTCGGGGCGCTGATCTTAGTGAAAAAAATCCCCAACGGCGAGCGCCATTTCAAGGATTGGAACGCGGTGCTGGAAACACTGCTGACCAACGCCGCTTATAAAAATACAGCCTGCGAAGACTTCATGGAGTTTTCAATTCCGTTTTTTGAAAAAAAAGCCATCCGTTCGGCGCCAACGGGTACTTCCTGGTATGCGATGACCGATAACTTTCAGATCCGGTTCGAAGATACCCGACCTGCGGTTCAGTTCGATGCCCTCGACCTGATGGCTGGCCGAAAAGAAGACTCTATTTACATCCGAAAAACTTCGGGGATTTACCTCCCGATTGAGCAGCGCTGGAAAGGCAATAAAGGCACGGTGAGCTGGGCAGAGCGTTTTGGCCCGGAAATGGGCGCTTTTGCAGAGTTGGATGAGTACGAATTTGAATTAAAAAAGAGCCTGTACGATTTGCCCAAAGTGCGGTTTTATTACCCGCTCTATTTTGGCAACACGGCTATTACCGGAAGCTTTTCGGATAAATTGGTGACTGCATCAAGCGAAGAATCTGCTTCTTTCCCGCGTTTTGAATCCGATAATAAAGTTTTAAAAATCAACAACATCGGTGAAGGGGTAAAATACGAAGGCGGCTTCCGCCTGCACGGCAGAACCCTGTATGGTTATGGCAGTAAAGATTCCAAAGCAAAGCTGGAAATTACCAACCTGCAAAAGGAGCGCGTCTTTTATGGTGAGGCCCTACTCTTCACGATCCGCCGGGAAGAGCGCATTTCCAGCAACAAAGTAGACGGGGCGCTTTATTTTGGCAAAGACTCCATTTACCACCCTTCCATTGACCTGCGCTACGACATCAAAACGCGGCAATTGCAATTGACCCGGGGGCAAAGCGCCACCGACCGGAACCCGTTTTTTGACTCTTACCACAAAGTAAACATTGATTCTGAGAACATTGTGGCTTATATGGATTCCGACTCCATCGTGATTGGCAAGCGCACGATCAGCATATCCAATAAGGGCGATGTCGTCTTTGAATCCATGGAGTTTTTTAAGCGATCGGAATACCACCGAATCCAGAACCTCGCCGACAACAATCCCATTGCCATCATGAAAGTGACAGCCGAGCGGGAAGGCAGTAATTTTATTGACGCCAACCTACTGGCTACGCGCATCAACCCCAAATTTTCTGTCGAAAACATCCAGAGTTTGCTGTACGACCTTGTTTCTAAAGGCTTTGTCAATTACGACAGCGACAAACAATTGGTTGAGGTAAAGGAGAAGGTTTTCCACTATGCCAACGCTGACCAAAACAAGGTGGATTACGACGTGCTGGCCGTAAAATCCCTGACCGATAACACCAATGCGGTCCTAAATACCCGAAACGGTTATATGATGGTTGACGGGGTTGAAAACATTGAATTGAGCAGCAAACAGCGGGTTGCCCTGAAGCCGTTGGGCAAACAGGTCGTCATGCGCAAAAACCGCAACATTGATATGGATGGGCGCGTATTTGCCGGATTCAGCATGCTGGAAGGCAGAGACATCCATTTTGAATACGATAAATTTCAGTTAAGAAGCGATTCGATCCGCTTTTTTGACCTTTACGTGCCAACTGGCCAATTGGACAGTAAACAGCAACCCATTGCGCATTCGATTGCTTCGCGCATTGAACACCTGAAAGGCGTGTTGCTCATTGATGCGCCATCCAATAAATCGAGCCGCGAAGACATTGAAATGTTCCCATCCCTACAAAGCAAAGAATTGTCGTATGTGTATTATGATTACGACAGTACCCAAAACCGGGCTTACAAACGCGATTCTTTCTATTTTGCATTGGATCCGTTCAGTTTCAATCATATAGACAAATATACTGCTGCCGATGTGAAGTTCAACGGCAACCTGGTTTCTGCCAATATTTTCCCAAAATTTAAGGAAACCATCGTTTTGAGAGAAGACCAGTCGCTGGGATTTGTTACTAAAACGCCGGTGAAAGGGCACCCTGCCTATACCGGGAAAGGCAATTATATCGGGGAAATTGACCTGAGCAACAAGGGCCTTTTGGGCAAAGGCGACATAAAATATCTCGGAGCTTCCATCAACTCGGAAGATATTGTTTTCAAACCCAAGCAAGCGTTGGCCAGTGCCGAAAAATTCAACTTAGAAGAAAACCGGAACAAGGCCGAAGAAGTGCCACAGGTGCGCGGTATTGATGTGCGCATTGACTGGCGGCCCTATCAGGACAGCATGTACGTGCGTTCGAAAGAAGCGCCTTTTGCACTTTACAAAAGCAACGACCATACCCTGAAAGGAACCTTGATTCTGACGCCCGGCGGTTTGAAAGGCAATGGCCTTTTTGAATGGAGCAAGGCCGAAATGAATTCCAAACTGATGGCTTTTGGCGCCTTTTCGGCAAAAGCAGATACCACTTCCATTAGCATCAAATCGGTTGACCCGAAAAAAATGGCGCTTCAGACCCAGAACGTCAACGGCTATGTGGATTTTGATGAAAAAATTGGCGAGTTTGAAGCCAACGGGGATTATGTCCTCACCACCCTGCCTTACAACCAGTACGAAACCTCATTCCACGATTTTACGTGGGATATGAAAACCGAGGAGATCAAATTTCAGGAAGACACCACCCAACTCGCCACCTTTCTCTCTATTCACCCCGACCAGGATTCTCTGAAATTTGAAGGAGGCAGCGCGCGTTATGATTTAAAAAACAGCCTTTTACAAATAAGCCACGTCCCGCATATTGTTGCAGCAGACGCTTTTATTTACCCCGACAGCAACTACGTTGAAATTGGCCCCAATGGTGTGATGAAAAAATTTGAAGATGCAAAAATCGTAGCCGATACGCTCAACAAGCAGCACGTCATCAACAAAGCCAAGGTAGAAATCCTGGGTCGTAAGCTGTACAAAGCCAGCGGTTATTACGAATACAACATCGCCGGGCGGGATCAGGAAATTTTGTTTCAGGAAATCATCGGGCAGCGCATCGGCAAAGGGCAAATGGACGAAAAACGCGTCGAAACCCGCGCTTCGGGTACCGTGGAAGCCAAAGACAGCTTCTATATTGACCATAAAACGACTTTTCAGGGTAAAATCAGTTTGAACGCACAGTCTAAAAACCTGACTTTTGATGGTTTTGCCCATTTGGAAGCCGAAAAATTGCCGCTCAAGCCCTGGTTCACTGTCAGCAGTGAAGGGGATAAAACCGATTTGCACATTGCCTTCAATTCCCCCAAAAGCATTGAAGGAGAACCTTTGTTTACCGGTTTATTTCTGAGCAAAGAAACGGCCCGCATTTATCCGCGTGCCATGATGCCACTGTCTTTCCGGAAAGACCGCCCGATTCTGCCGGTGAAAGGGGTTTTTAAATACGATGAAAAATTGGATCATTTTATTTTCGGAGACTCTTCCAAAATCATTCGCAATGAACTGAAAGGCAATGTTTTTACTTTCAAAAACAAAGACGGAAAAGTAGAAGCCGAAGGGCGTTTCAATATTGGTTCCGGGCTGAAATACATCAAGGTAGATGCGGCTGGTTTTGCCCAAACTGCTTTTCCCGAGCCTGCGCCGGAACCAGAACCAGGAGCGGAAGACCAGATCATGTCGGCAGAACCCGAACAGACCATGTCCGCAGAACCGGACAGCGTTGCCATGCCCAAGCCCAAAGCGCCGGCAATAGAAATTCCGGTGACGGCAGAATTGATGAGCGGGGTGAAAATGATTGTACCGGAAAAGCTGATGAGCATTATGATCAACGACTTCAAGTCTGCCGGCTTCGATGCGCGCATCATTACCTACCTGACCGACATCAATTTTTACAAAAAAGCAGCCAACGAACTTTTTCCGCAGGATAAGGAAGCGCAGGACGCCATCAACGGCATCAGCTCTGGTTACCTGGATATTCCGAAAAAATACAACGACTACACCTTCCTGTTCAGTCGCCTGAAAATGCGCTGGGATGGAGATTTACAGTCTTTTGTGACTACAGACAACAACCTGGGGCTGGTGAGCATGAACGGGGAATCCTTCAATAAAGTCGTGACTGGCTACGTTGAATTCAAAATGCCTACTGCTGACGACGACGACCGGGTTTACGTTCACCTGAAATCGCCCAGCCAATTAT
>JALHRK010000354.1 GCA_022841505.1 Saprospiraceae bacterium
TAAGTAAATACAAATAATCCAAATAATGTTAAAATTATTCCAAAACCAAGATGCATTAGTTCTATATAATAACTCCTATTATCATAAAGTTCTACTTCATTTCTTGTAAATATACTTATGCCAATACTAAAATGAAAAAGAGAAAACAGTATAAATATTCCTGAAACAATAAATAAGATGATTCTCTGAAAATTTAAACTTCTACTGTAATGAGGATAAACAAAAAAGTATTGTTCTTCCTCAATTTGACAAACCCCATTTATTGTATTAATAACTTTCATTTTTTTATATTTTTAGTACTACCAAAAGAAATTATTTATATTACCAATTATTGACTTTTTAATAACCGCTAACTATGGTTAATCGTCAACTCTTCCTATAGGCCCTATTGCGTCAAAACTCACTTTGTCATCAGTGGATGGGCAACCCCCAATTGCGGAAAGCCAACCAAAACGGTTGGCTTTCCGCAACTGCTGAGCCGATAGAGGAAAGGAAAGGAAAGACATAAGGTTCATATGGTGGTTGTTTGCCATGTAAATGTAACCCAAACTTTTAAATCTCCTAATCAACAACGGACTTTTATCTTGGCCCAGCTTTTTTTGGTGCCCACAATAACCAAACTCCTGATTTCTTCACCTTCAGGAAAAATAATATCCTTCAAAGCATTTCAGCTCTTCCCGCTCCAGAATAGTTTATTTATCCACCGAACAAGCCTCCGGCCGCTCCTCCATCCCATACTCCGTCCTGAGTTCTTTCAACCTTTCTTCAAAAGCATCTGGCGCTTCTATCCGGGCCAATTTCTGCAAGGCCTCATTGCGGCAATCCCAGATCTTGATCCGTAAATTGATCACCCGGCACTCTAAGTCTGGTGTAAACTGGAACTCAAAAGTGCTTTGAAACGATTCAATTTGCTCTAAATACGCAGGGCTTTCCTCGCAGGAAGCCGAAAGTCCCTGCATGGTCCAGTCTTTGACCTGGTGGATGTTGTCGCAATAAAAATCGGCTGACTGGTAGTCTTTTGGAAGTTTGTCGCCTTGTGCAACAAACTTGTTCCAGAGCTTTTCAATTTTCGCGCCATTGGTTTGGGACTGGTCGTTTAATGTGGACAGTTCATTGATTTTGGTCATCGTGATTTGCTCTAATGGCGTGCGCTCCACCCTTTGGAGGGAATCAATTTTCTGAAGCCTTTCTTCTGCCAGTTCGCAGGGAAAAGCAAAACCATCCATAATGTATGCCCGAATTAAAGGCTCTTTGCTGCAATAGTCATAACCGTATTTGCCGTTCACCTTATTGCTGACAATAAAGGCTGCCCACTCCTCATTCAAAACAGCAAGACCGCTCTGCTTTTGTTCAGCCCCTGCCTCCAGTTCTTTTATTTTTTTTCCCAACTCCGCATCGGGCGCTACGCTGCTTTCGGCTTGCATTTTTTTGATTTTGTCCAGCTTAGCCGGCGCCAGATTGCACAGATCCACGGCGCCCTGTAAAACCAATGCCCGCATATTTGGCGTGGGGTTACAGGCAAAAAGTGGTAATTCAGTATCAAAGCCGGGAGAAACGCCGGTTTTTATATAGGATTTCCAGGCCACATCCAATTTTGCCAAATCCTGAAACATGGATTTCATTTTGGCGACCTCTGGCCCTAATCCTTCGACATCCTTGACCCGTAAAGTGGTTTTTTCCGTCAGACTAAGGGTGCGGTTTTCAAAAATGTCCCTTGATTTCGGGATATTCCCCTGGCAAAAATGGTCATAAGCCATCATGAAGGAATACTTCGCCAGTGTTCTTTTTTCACAGAGCGATTTGGCTGCGGTGACTGCTTCCAATTCTTCCGGTGTGATTGCTTTGGTTTGCAAAAAGCGCTTCCAAATCGCATCCATGGTATGATAGGCTTCGATTTTGGTTTCCAGGTCATCCTTTTTTTTGACATATCCCGGAATCGCCTTAAGTACGGCTGCGTCCAAAGTCTGGATTTCTGCCATCAACTTTTCTGCATCGTCCAACTCGCTTTGGCAGAAACAAGTATTGGTATTCATCAATAAGTACTTGGCATAATCCGGTTGGTCATACAGCTTGTTCGGCTTGGCCAACTCGCTCATTTTGGAAATTTTGTCGTTTTCCAAAAACTCCTTCCAGGTTTGGTCAAAGTTGACCGTCTGAGCAGAAATGGTAGTAGAAATGAAAAAAATGTTGATCAGGAGGCAAAAGAAAAAATGGCTTGTGCGCATCTCGAGTTGAAATTTAAAGTAGATGATTTTTGGCTTTGTATGGATCGGTGTGGGTTCAGAAACGCTGAACGTTGAGGGTAACGTTTTCCCGGGCACAATTATTACGCTCCGAAACCCCGAAACGCCAAATCACCCAACCTCCACCGCCCGATGAATCACCACGTTAAACTGCTCTGCCTCCGGAAGGTGCTGAAATTCGATATTGGGCCAGGCTTGCAACGCCCGCAACACGCCGCTGCCCGCCCCGCGATAAGGCAAAACATCCAGCGCATAAGAAGCTAAAATATGATTGCGGCGCCGGCTGACGCCCACTTTGACCTGCTCTGTTGTCAGACTATTGGGCAGGCGACCAGGGCTTTTGATTTCGATGCGGTTATCGAATACAAAAACTTTAATGGAATCATGTATGAAATAATCGCGGTGAATCAACGCGTTGATGAGTAGTTCATTAATAACAATCTCCGGTATTTCCAGATCGCCAAGGCTGTTAAAATCCTTGCCGTTTTGGACTTTTCGCAGGCAGCCGATCACAAATTTTTGGGCATCCTTGAACATTCGCGCCAGGTCGCCCCCGATGTTTTCGCTGGAATTGTATTTGGTGCCAGCCAGATCATTGCCTTGAAACCAGATGGCCGTGATGTAACAATCGGGAGCAAGACGCTGCGGATTTTTCCCAAACAGCAGGTTCCCGGCCAGATTGATTTTTCCATCTTTTCCCAATGACAGGTTTTCCATCTTGGCGGGGAAATCTTCGAAGGTGATCTCTTCCTTATACTTACGCTCGTAAAACTCTCGAAAAAGGCCCCAGTCTATATCTTTTATTGTGGATTGGTGCAAGATTGTCTGATCGGCATATTGATTGCCACTGCTTTGCAGCAAACGCGATATTTCTTCTTTGCTGATGACTTTTCGTTTGTCCGACCCGTTTTTTACGAAAATCAGACCCTCTTTATCCATATAAGGTTTGTCGGTACCTTCCGGGATGTGGGCTATCAATACTTTTTTACCCTCTACGTCTACCGTTTCTGTCTCAATGACAATAGCGCTTTTGATGTGTTCATTAGCAGCTGTAGTAAGCAAGTTGTTGATGCGCTGCATATCTGCAAAAGACAACCCCATCACTGCACCGTTTTTATCATTGATGCCGATAAGTAAAATACCACCTTTGCTATTGGAGAAAGCGACCATTTCCTGCGCGATACTCACCGCGTTGGTCACGTTTTCTTTGAACTGAACCCGGCTGTTTTCACCACTTGCCACCAGGGTTAATAATTCCACTGCATTCATCTTATTGCCTTTTTTCGAATAACATACGCTCTTGTCTTTGATTGTACGGGCATCTGCTACGCAACATGCTTGGCAGGTAAAGATAACCAAACTCCCCACATTCCCGAAAAATTCCTAACTTCGGTTTGCCAAAAGATGGTTGGTGAGGCACAACCTTCACCCATCCAAAGCGTTTAACAAGCCGGGGTTTTAACCGGACCTGATCTCAACATCTTATACTTCACGCTGCTTAGGTTTGGCATGGCCTTTAGTTTAACCACGTGATTCGCAGCGTTCAGTATGACAAAAATGGATTCGCACCTAACGGTGCGAGGTATAAAAACAAGCATGGTAAAGAAAATTGAAAATATTGAACTGGAGTTTTTAACGCTGAGCGATTATCAGGAGTTAAAACAAATGATGATAGAAGCCTATACCAATATGCCCGATGCTTATTGGAAGGAGCACCACATCAAGTCATTGATCAGCCGGTTTCCGGAGGGGCAGGTGGTGATTAAAGTCAATAACCAGATTGCAGGGTGCGCGTTGTCCATCATTGTGGATTATCGCAAATTTGACGAACGCCACACGTATAAGGAAATTACCGGAAATTATTCTTTCCGCACACATTCTCCGGACGGCGATGTTTTGTATGGAATTGACGTGTTCATCAAGGCCGAATTTCGCGGATTAAGGCTGGGCAGAAGGCTCTATGATTACAGAAAAGAATTGTGCGAGCGCCTGAATTTGAAAGGCATTGCTTTTGGAGGACGAATTCCGAATTACCACAAATATTCCGATGAAATTTCTCCAAAAGAATACATTGAAAAAGTCAGGCGGAAAGAAATCCACGATCCAGTTCTGAATTTTCAAATTTCCAATGATTTTCACCCGTCTAAAATCCTGAAAGGCTATCTGGAAGGCGATGAAGCTTCCAATGAATACGCGGTTTTGCTGGAGTGGGACAATATTTATTACGAAAAACCAAGCAATAAAACCGCTGCCAAAAAAACGGTGGTTCGGCTGGGGTTGATCCAATGGCAAATGCGCCCGTATAAAAACTTTGACGATTTGATGCAGCAGGCAGAATACTTTGTGGATGCAGTATCCGGGTATCGCTCTGATTTTGCCTTGTTTCCTGAATTTTTTAATGCGCCTTTAATGGCGGAAAACAACCATTTATCGGAACCCGAAGCCATCCGGGAACTGTCGAAGCACACCTCGTCCATCGTCCAGAAATTCTCAGAGTTGGCCATCTCCTACAACATCAACATCATTACCGGCAGCATGCCCGAAATAAAGGACGAACTGCTCTATAATGTAGGCTATTTATGCAAAAGAGACGGCACAATCGAACGTTACGAAAAACTCCACGTAACGCCCGACGAAGCAAAAATCTGGGGCATGCAGGGCGGCCACGAACTCCGGGCATTTGATACAGATTGCGGTAAAATTGGCATCCTCATTTGTTATGATACTGAATTCCCTGAATTGAGCCGGCTGCTTGCCGACGAAGGTATGGATATTTTATTTGTCCCGTTTTTGACAGATACCCAAAACGGCTATTCCAGGGTCCGGCATTGCGCACAGGCCAGAGCGATTGAAAATGAGTGCTATGTAGCCATCGCCGGAAGCGTGGGCAACTTGCCCAAAGTGCACAATATGGACATCCAGTTTGCGCAGTCCATGGTGTTTACGCCCTGCGATTTTGCCTTCCCAACCAACGGCATCAAGGCGGAAGCGACGCCCAACACAGAAATGATTTTAATTGCAGATGTAGATATTGATTTACTACGGGAATTGAATCAATTCGGGAGTGTCAGGAATTTGAAAGATCGGCGGACTGATTTGTTTGAATTGAAAAAGCGGTGATTTATTTAATGAATATTTCCTCTACCCATATTGCGAAGCATTTCCTCTTGTTCGGTTTATGCTGCGCTCCGGCTTTCCTTTTCAGCCAGGAAATTTTCCTGAGCACGCTCGATAACCGGCTCTTCCAGCTCGACCTGGACGATTGCAGCTACCAGCAGGTTGGCAATGTGCCGCAGGGCTCCACCGACATCTGTTTTCACCCGAATAGCTATTTGTATTCGGTCAGCGGAAACGGGCGTTTGTTTCAGGTGAATATTGGAACCGGCGCCGGCACGCTGGTGCATACCTTCGAAAACTCCGCCAGCCAGTTGTATACCTCCTTAGCCGCCGACGCCAACGGGGTGTTTTATACCTGCGGATTGAACGGCAGGCTCTACTCGTATAACTTAGCCACCAACACCGGAGCTTACCTCGGAAACGTAGGCTACGCGGCAGAGGGCGACCTCACGTTCTACAATGGCCAGCTCTACATGGCTGCTTCTGGCGACGACATTGTGCGCGTGGACATCAATAACCCCGCCAACAGCACCAACACGGTCAATGGCAATGTATCGGGGCGGATTTTTGGGGTTGTTTCTTATGCTGCGGCCTGCGACAGCGTCTCTTCTTATGCATTTACAGACAATGCCGCCAGTATTTACGTTGTGGATTATGCCAATGCGGCGCTCGTGCCTTATTGCAATATTCCGTTGTCGGTGAGCGGCGGCGCCAGCATGTTTGAATACCTCGGCTCGAACCCGATTGACGCGGAAGTAGCGGCCTCAGGATTCGATTGCGCTAGCAGCAACGGCGCAATCAGCGTGGATGCTTCGGGCGGAATCGGGCAGTTGAGCTATTCTTTGGATGGCCAAAATTACCAGTTAAACGCCAGTTTTTCCGGACTGCCGGTCAACGATTACAACGTTTACGTCCAGGACGAAGTTGGTTGCATTGTGACCCTTGCAGTGGACCTTGGCGTAGATTTTCCCAACATAACCAACCTAACGATTGCACCGGCGACTTGCGGGGAAAACAACGGCAGCATCAGCATTGTGGTTGCAGGCGGGGCGCCGCCTTTTTCGGTTTCTGTGAATGGCGCTCCGGCAGTTCCCAACCTCAATTTGCAAAATTTAGCGCCTGGATCTTACCAATTGGCGCTTTCTGACACAGAAGGTTGTAGCGTCACCACGACGGCGGTGGTTCCTGCCGGCGCTGCGCCCGTGATTTCCGGGCTTGCCGTGACGCCCACTTCCTGCGGCGCCGACAATGGCCGCATTGTCGCCAGCGTTCAAGGGGGCTTGGCGCCAATCAGAGATCGGAAGAGC
>JALHRK010000355.1 GCA_022841505.1 Saprospiraceae bacterium
ATATTTCTCGCCACGTCTGAGTTCCTCTTCGTACCGCCGTCGGTCGAATACTGAAGCGTTCCGCCTGCGCCACTTACGGTACCAATGGCAATGGAGCCTCCACTGACTGTACAGTTGCTGCACGTGCTGTTAACGATGGCCAACATACCCGTCGGTGCTGTAGGTCCGGCACAGGTAGCAGGCATGGTCTGCCCGACTTGGGTGGTGTTGCTGCGACAACCGTTGATACCCAGTACAGATGCCAGGATGGTTTGCGCAGGGCCACTTTGGTTATACATTGGCAGGGCTGCATTCCAGGTTGTACCGCCGTCGGTTGAGTACTGAAGCGTTCCACCCGGGCCATTTACCGTACCAATGGCGATGGAGCCGCCGGCTGGTGTACAACCGTTGCAGGTGCTATTGACGATGGCTAAGTTGCCCGTTGGCGCAGAAGGCGTCGTGCAGGTACCCGGGTTGGTTTGGCCGACCTGAGTGGTGTTGCTACGGCAACCATTGGCGCCCAGTACCGATGCCAGTATGGTTTGCGCAGGGCCGGTTTGGTTATACATTGGCAAGGCTGCATTCCAGGTTGTTCCACCGTCTGTTGAGTATTCGAGCGTTCCACCCGTACCGCTTACTGTGCCAATGGCGATGGAGCCGCCACTTACCGTACAGTTGCTGCATGTGCTGTTGACAATAGCCAGCATGCCCGTCGGTGCCGAAGGCGTCGTGCATGCACCGGGTACTGTTGCAAGGCCGGTAGATGCAGGGCTTACGGTATTGGGATCGGCATCGCAGGAACAACGAGTCTGGATGTTTTGTACCGGGCCAGTAGTGTTATAGGGAGGAAGGTTATTGGTCCAGCCGCTGCCATTTACATTGTATTGCAGGCTGCTACCCATCGGGCAGCCTACCGTAGGTGCAGCAATGCTGCCACCTGTGACGGTACAGTTGGCCGTACAGGTGCTATTGACAATCTGTACTTCGCCGGGTGCTGTATTGAGAGTAGGGCAGACGACTACAGGATCGTTACAACCAGTGATTGTAAGGTCGTCTATGCGCCAGTTGGCTTGGCCTGCTGTTGGAGAACCTGTTCCACTATGCCCGTAAATGCGAATGGTTATTGGCGTTCCTGCCAATGATGCCAAAGATAGTCCGGTATTTGACTGTAATGCCCAGGCACTGTTATTCAACAAGGTTCCTCCTGCCACTTGAGCAGCATAGTTATCGGCGCTGGTACGGATGCTGTATGCCTGTGGGCCGGTACTGGTAGAGCGCGAGCCAAAGCTGATGCCATTAAGTGTAAAAATTGTGTTGGCATTAGGCGTAACAACTATTTCAAAATAGGCACTACCGTTGGCTGCTGTGCTTAAGGCTCCGATACGTGCTGCTACCGCTGCATTGTTGCCGCCGGATACTCCGGTATAGCCTGAAGAAGGGCTGGTGGCTGAAATCAGGGTAACCGCACCATTGCTATTACCCTGTGTGATATTGCCAAAAGAGGTATTGTCTATGGTATTAGAGGCAGCCGAAGCAGCCGTCATATTCCAGTAAGCGCTGCCGCAGCCTTCTTCTACAATCGTAAACACCGCGTTGGATACATCAAAGAAAGTAGAAGCAGAGCCAAAATTGCCGCCCACGCTGCATTGTACAAGTACCCGCGCCGAGGTAGAGGGCGTGTTGGGCACCGTAATATTGGCAGAGCCGTTGTTGGGGAAAGTACCCACTAAGGTGTAGGAAACGCCGTTATTAGTGGATACAAGAATATCTACATTCGTACAGTGGCTGTCGGTGCCGTTGACCGTCCAGGTAACTGCCTGAGTCGTGTTACCTTCCCACGATTGGCCGCCATTGGGCGCCGTAACATCAAAAGGACCTGTATTGGCTACGGTGACGACCATATTATCGGAAGCCGTACGGCCCCAGTTGGTGTTGTTATCACGAGAAGTCATCCGGAAATTCAGGGTACGGGCTACGCAAGACAGCTTTTCCCAGGCGGCGGTATTGTTGTTTCCAGCCAAGACATCGCTCATCTGGGGGAATACGCGGTAGTTGTTGCTTACCGGGGGGCGGAATCGGAACAAAGGTTGGGTCGTAGAATTGCAATTGGGCGACCCTGTCGTTGCTCCTCCACTTCCGTTGAACTGTTCCCACGAGAAAGTAATGGGGTCTGAGTTGGCGTCAGAACCGCTTCCCACAAGGATGAAAGCCGTTTGTTTTGGGATGGTAATGTCCGATTGTGCATTGGCCGTTGGAGCGGCGTTGTTGCCAGTGCCGGGGGTTGAAATGGCGGCACAGGTTCCACCTGATGAAATATAAGTGTTTATTTGCGCAATAGAGGCCGCGTGGAAGTAGGGATCGCTGAAGCTCTGATAGCTCGGTGGTGCGCCGCATACGCCAGCATAAGCCATAATGGTAGAGCCTTCGCCGGTTTCATACCGGAAGTTGGGCTCTGAAGTACCACATTCAGAAGACGCAAACGTGTGATCACCACCAAACTGATGCCCTAACTCATGCGCCATATAATCTACATAGAGTTGTGTGACGGAGCCAGTAGCGCCCGAGAAACCGCCACCTTTAAGCGAGTTGTTACACACCACGCCCAGATAAGCTACACCGCCCGTATTGGACCAGAGCAGGGAGTGGCCTACGTCGAAGCCTCCCGAGCCTAAGCCGCTGCTGGTTACGATAAAGGCATGCACCTCATCTATATCTGTATGGTCTGTCAGCACCGCATTGGCGCAGGCAGCATTTGAAACTAACGTTAAATGTACCCCCAGGTCGCGTTCGTATACTTCGTTAACCATATTCATACCCGAGGCAAAAGAGTTGAGTACGTTGGTCTCATTGTAAGGCATACCGCCGAATTGTGTACGGTAGGTTGCATTTGCGATAATCGCCAGCCGGTACGTACGCAGGTTAGTCGGCGTTTTGGGCGTTTCGTCCTCAGGCGAAGGCTTGTATCCGCCTTTCCGGTGAGTGTCATCAACACCACATTTGAAACCGGGTACCTTCAGGTCGGATTTATAATAGGCAATATGCTGTGACACATTGCTTTTAGAAACGGGTTCTATTACATAGCTAACGTCGCCATGAAAAACCACTGCATGAAACCCCGTAGGGCTGATGTCGCAGCGAATGGTCACTTGCTGCGAATTTTTAGCATAGCCTTTAAAGGTTTTAATGGTGTAAAGAGCCGCTGCCTCCGGGCTTACCACTGAAGTTTCGGTGATAAAAAATTCAGCAAAATTGCCCTCCGGAGTGGGAATGCTGATGCGCAACGGCGAAACATCAGTGGCAGCAGTTTTGCTTAACTCCTGATACAGCGCAGGCACATCCAGCACGGCAAATTTGTAAGCATCAGGAAGCTGCCCGACCAGCAGTTGGTTTTTGGGAATATTAAAATCGCCTTTAGCGATTTCCCAATGTCGGGCGCTTTGTGCGAATGCATTGCCTGAAAAGGCAAATAACGCACCCACAATGCATAGAAAGTAAAGCATTTTTTTCATGAGAAAATGTTGTAACTTGTTACGGGCAATGAATTTAAATTCCGGCTGCAATATATGGATATATATCCCATAAATAAGCAGAAGATACCCCAATGATTGGAATATCTTCTGTTATTTATTTGTAATCTAAAAACTTACTAATTACTGCTGCACTACCACGCGTTGTACATTTTCCACCCCATTTTCAGAGCGCAGACGGAGGAAATAAACCCCGGCTGGTTCGCTGCTCAAATCGAGCGGGTAATTGAATACCGCGCCTTCGGGCAGTTCAATGTTGCGTACGATGCGACCCATCATATCCGTCACTTCCAATTGCAGGTTGCGATCCGGTGCGCCTGTTACCGACAAGGTCATTTCCCCATTGCCCGGGTTCGGATAAACGGAGACCCGGAGGCCATCAAGTGCAGGAGTAGACGATGTGCCTCCTGCCAGATTTTGCGTTCCGGTGATGCTCACATTGTCGAAAGAGACGTTGGTTTCCACATTGTTGTTGATGCTTTCTGCAAACAAACCTGCGTAGATGCATCCCGTCATGGGGACCGTTGCCACGAAGGCAAAATCCCAGTCTGAACCATTTGTTGAGGTGTAACCGGTGAAGTTGCTGCCGTTGCGCACGAGGCGCAGCCATACGTGGGCTGGCCGGTTGAAGTTCAAAATGCTTGCAGGGCCGTTGGTGGCACTTCTGATTTCGCGGCGGATCACGCTGGAGAGTTGCGTTTTCAGCGCCACTTTTTTCGAGCCAGGCATCAGGCTTTCACGCAGGGTAATGCCTGCCCAGCCGCCGGATGCAACATTCAATACACGAGCGGTGATTTCTCCATTGCTGCACAAAGTTTGATAAACGAGGTGCAGTTTGTCGCTACTGGCTGTAGAGAATCCGCTGGCTGAAATATTGATCACATTGGAACCTCCCGAGCAGCTGTTGCTTGCGCTGCCATTCACACCCATGCCTACGTCGCTGTTCGACCACGGGCTGCCTATCGGACGGGGTTCGTCTGCCTGACCATTGCAGTTGTTGTCAATGCCGTCGCAGATTTCAGGGGCCGCAGGGTTGATGTTGGGATTGTTGTCGTTGCAATCGGTGTTGTTGGCGACATATCCCATCGGAGCTGTACACGCCTGTTGCGAAACTGCCGGATTGCCAAACCCGTCACCGTCAGCATCGGCATAGAAGGTCGCCGCCTGACCGGTTTCATCTATCTGGGTGTCGCAGTCATCGTCTATACCATTGCAAACTTCCGTCGCCGCAGGGTTGACGTTGGCGTTGTTGTCGTTGCAATCTCCGGTTGTAGAAGTCAACTCGCCGGCAAGTTTGTAACCGACCGGTCGCAGACACTGAGTAATGGTGGCAGCGCCAGTTTGGGCATAACCATCGTTATCGGTGTCTTTATACCAAACCTGGCCTGGTTTTTCTAATGCACTATTGTCGTTACAATCCAGGTTGTTGGCGACATAACCAACGGGTTGGCTGCAGGCTTGCTGCGTTACCGCCGGGTTACCAAAAGTATCGCCGTCAAAATCCTGATAATAAGTGGTCAACACGCCTTCGTCTGTGGAACCGTTGCAGTTGTTGTCAATGCCGTCGCATATTTCGCTTGCCGCAGGGTTGATGGCCGCGTTGCTGTCGTTGCAATCGCCAATGGTGGCAATCAATTCTGAAGCGGCTTTAAAACCTACCGGGCGCAGACACTGAACCAGGAAAACGCCGGTGCTATAATTGTCGTTATCGGCATCTGCATACCAGGTTTGGCCTGGTTTTTCGAG
Source organism: Saprospiraceae bacterium (assembly GCA_022841505.1). GTDB lineage: Bacteria > Bacteroidota > Bacteroidia > Chitinophagales > Saprospiraceae > JABWAJ01. Next base: position 5,253 of record JALHRK010000355.1, read on the forward strand.
CGCACTGTTGTCGTTGCAATCGGTATTGTTGGCTACATAACCAACCGGCGGACTGCAAGCCTGCTGAGTCACGGAAAGATTTCCGAATCCGTCGCCGTCCATATCGCGGTAGTAGGTAATCAGCACTCCGTTATCAATTGACCCATCGCAATTATTGTCCACGCCGTCGCAGATTTCGGTTGCAGCCGGGTTAATGGCCGGGTTGCTGTCGTTGCAATCACCTGTGATGGACGTCAATTCAATGGCCGCTTTGTAACCTACTGGCCGCAGACACTGCGTGATGGTGGCAGCGCCGGTTTCAGCGTAGTTATCGCCATCGGTATCCTTATACCAAACCTGACCTGGTTTTTCCAAAGCATTGTTGTCGTTGCAATCCGTGCTGTTAGCCACATAACCAACGGGTTGGCTGCAAGCTTGTTGTGTCACCGATGGATTACCAAAAGTATCGCCGTCAAAATCCTGATAGTAGGTTGTCAACACTCCTTCGTCAGTAGAACCGTTGCAGTTGTTGTCCACGCCATCGCAGATTTCAGAAGCGGCTGGGTTGATGGCGGCATTGTTGTCGTTGCAATCCCCTGTAATAGACGTCAATTCAATGGCCGCTTTGTAACCAAGTGGTCGCAGACATTGGGTAATCGTCGCAGCGCCGGTTTCAGCGTAATTATCGCCATCGGTATCTTTATACCAAACCTGACCTGGTTTTTCCAGTGCGCTGTTGTCGTTGCAATCCGTGCTGTTAGCCACATAACCAACGGGTTGGCTGCAAGCTTGTTGCGTCACCGCCGAATTGCCAAAAGTATCGCCGTCAAAATCCTGATAGTAGGTTGTCAACACGCCTTCGTCAATAGAACCGTTGCAGTTGTTGTCCACGCCATCGCAGATTTCAGTAGCGGCCGGGTTGATGGCGGCATTGTTGTCGTTGCAATCCCCTGTGATGGATGTCAATTCAATGGCCGCTTTGTAGCCGACTGGCCGCAGACACTGCGTGATGGTGGCAGCGCCGGTTTCAGCATAGTTATCGCCATCGGTGTCTTTGTACCAAAGCTGGCCTGGTTTTTCAAGCGGGTCGTTGTCGTCGCAGTCGGTATTGTCGGTTACATAACCCGGTCCCGGATCTTCGCAAAGCGACTGTCCTACGCCTGCGCCGTAACCATCGCCGTCGGCATCAGCATACCAAAGTTGTGAGGGGAGTACGGTGATGGTATATTGGATCCAATCGCCTGAACATTCCTCCGGATCAACCATGTTGTTGCCATCCGCATCGGCCCATGCCCTGAATCGCAGCACTAAGGTACCGGATATAGCAGGATTTACCAGCGTTGCGGTTTCCATTGTACCGGTATAGGTACTCAGCAAGGCAGCACAGTTGTTGCAGAAGGTTGGACTCAGGTTGGTATAAGTGGCAGTTTG
>JALHRK010000356.1 GCA_022841505.1 Saprospiraceae bacterium
CAGGTGGCAAGCCTGGGTGTTTGGAGTTGCGACCGTCCGGTTCCGCCCGCTCCCAAAGCAGTCAGTGCACAATTCACGGATCAGCAAGGCAAAGCGGTTGAAGGTATGGTTGCTTATGTGGCCGATAAAAACCGCAATACCCTGCGCCGGTTCTTAGTGACGGAAGGTGCAAAAATGAACTTTGACGCGGATTCCGATAACCTCCTCTGGATGGTTACGAAAGACGATAAATTGGCCCTTGTGAACCCCGGACAGTTCCGGCAAATCGGCAACAATGACGAACACACTTTCGAGTTTACCGTGGTGGATCGAAAAATCACGAATGAAGCGGAGGTGCGGGAATTGCTGAAGTTTGATTGAGCTTACTGCCTAACTGCACGGACAAAAAACTGTTCGCCAGATTTAGAGATAATTTGAAAATGGTAAATACCAGGAATCAGCCTTCCCGCGTCAACTGCGCCGGAAGGCTGTTCTTTTTCAAGGACAATCTGTCCTGCAGCATTAAAAACGCGCAGGTACTGGATGGCTACTGAGGGCTCCGAGCGCAGGAATACGGTTTCTTGAAATGGATTGGGGGCAATCGTAAAAACAGGTTCAGTAATTTCCGGCCCAATGACATTGGTGAGCCCTTCGCAGGTATTGTCGTCTAGTTCAAATTCTATCAGGTCATTTTGAAACTGGCAAAAAAACCAGTTTTGGCCATCAATAAAAACGTCATTGGGTTCGTCTATGAAAAAGTGTTCCCAACGCCATAACCAGGGATTCGGGCCATTGTATTGACAACCGGTATTCACCATTCCGATGGTTTCTATAATGCGGGCATTACAAACGTAGGCGTTGTCGAAAAACAAGTCAACTTCCTGAAAGCGCAGGTTTTGCGTGCCTATTGTGAGTGAGCCTGTGTCCGTAATGATGTATTTTATCCGGAGCGACCCGCCTCCGTAGTAGGTCGGAACGGCAATGGAATCGCCAATACCAAGTGAAAAGTTGTAGTGAATGTAGAAATGGTTCAGGTTTGGGGTGGGATGGTTAAGGCACCAAATGGTATCGCCACTTTGCCGGGCGATGCGCACCCGCGTTTGATCTGCAGAATTATTCATGTCTTCGAACCGCCGCAGTATTTTTGCCGGATAGCCTTGGACGACCGTATCGCCCTGGACACTGATATATTCTACCCCTTCACCTCGCCAGGACGAATTGAGGTAATTGACCCATTGTGGGTTGTTGTCGAACCAGCCGTTTTGGGCAGACAACCCAATGGGGAGCAACAAAATCTGAGCAAAGACCAGGAGCAGGCCAATTTTTTTCATAAGGACACCTTATTTTAAACAAACCGCCGGAAAGGTAAGCAAGGCGGTTTGTTTAAAATAAGTTTTTTTGCTATCACAACTTACTCCACTACTACAAAACTCTGGTAGGCCAGCATCGCACCGCCACTGCTGATCCTGATCCGGAAAATACCGGAAGACAAAGCATCTGTGTTAATTTCCAACACCTGATTGCCTGCTGAAAATTCCTGTTCTTTCCTTGAAATGATTTTGCCGAGGGCGTCAATGACCTCTAATTGCAAGACGGTTTCTGCCGGAAGGTAGACCGGAACCGAAAGAAGGTTGCCTGTGCTAACTGGGTTCGGATAGTGAGCGCCCGCGATGAATTTATCTCCCGTTAGCGTAGCGGACACTATCGGCGAAGCCGTAGAAGCGCCGTCAAAATCGAGCTGCATCAACCGGTACGTATAGCGAACGCCGGGTTTAACATCAAAATCTTCATAAGCATAAATTTGGGCTTCCTGTGTGGTTCCTGCGCCTTCTATCCAGGCGATTTTGCTGAAATCCCGCCCGTCGTTGCTGCTGCGTTGCACTTCAAACCCTGCATTGTTCAGTTCTGTCGCGGTTTCCCAGTTGAGCAGGATATGATCTCGGGCGGCAGTGGCAGAAAAGCGGGTGAGTTCGATGGGGAGCACCAAACAAACAAAATCTACAACGATAACATTTGCGCAAAGCCCTGCATTGCCCGAAATTGTGGTCGTGCCTGCCACACTCATCATGTTGATGGTTGTACAAATCGCTTCACAATCAGACAGTACATCGTTGTTGGTTATGGTTAAATTACCACTTATGAGGCCAATATTTTGGAGACCATCCAAACTTGGTAAGGCATTGTTATTATGAATGGTTAAACTCCCGGTAATGGCGGCTAAAAACTCCAGCGAGCTGATGTCCACCAGCACATCGTTTTGCTGTATGATAAGATTATTTCCAACAATTATCAAAACAGGAAAACCATCGAGGTTGATCAGGCCATCGTTATTACTAATATTCAGGTTATTCCCTACAACGGCAAGGCTGGCAAAATCGAAGCCAGAGAGTATGGCATTTTGCTGAAGGTTAAATGAACCACCGGTATATTGGAGTAAAGGCATGGTCAGATCGGTCAACGCATCATTGTTATTAACCGAGAAATTATTGCCAATGGTCTCAATATTCGCCAGGCCATTTAAATTCGTCAAGGCTGGATTGTCCAGTATACTTACATTACTGATGAAGGAGGTGAGGCCGCTCGAAGAGAGGGCGTCAATGTCCTCTAGTAGGGCATTGCCCTGGATTTGCAAAGTCCGTGCGCTCGACATCCCTAAATTTTCCAGGCCATTGAGGTTGATCAGGTCGTCATTGTTGTTGATGTAGATATCACGGCTGATAGCGGTCAAGGCGCTAAGTGGAGATAAATCAGCAACGGAAGTGTTCAGCAAGTGGAAATCTCTGCCGATGGAAGTCAGGCCGGATAAAGGAGCCAGGCTGGTAATGGGATCAATTAAATCGCCGTCGTCTATGATCAGGAGGTCTCCTGTAATCACAGTACAGGTGCTTAATAGGCCATTAATCTGGGTTTGGTTTGTAGCCGTGAAATTTCCGGTACAAATTGGCTGCGCGAAAGCCCCCTTTGCGCACACCAGCAAACAAAAGACAAGTGTCGTTGTCAAAATTCTCATAGGATTACCATTGATGTGATGGAATATAGTTTTCTCAAAAAATTAGTATGACCAAAGTTGTTGGAATAGCGATGACCAGCCGAGTTACGGCATTTGAATGTGCAAGAGGGAAAGCTGAAAGGAAAGTTGTGTGTAGTTATCGCTTTCTATATACAAAGATAGGGCGCCTTAGGAATAGGCAGTACTTTTTTTTACATTCTTTTTATTCAATATAACACTATTTTTTCATTTCGTTCAATTGGTTCATCAAGGTTGGAATTAATGCCTGAGTTGCTTCATATCCAATCTCGTAGAGCGCTTCGTACTGGTTGAACTGGAAAATGTGGTAGTTGTGTACCGCTTTGGGTTCAATTACGAAATGGCATTGTTCAAGGTCGGGCCGGGTATTGCCGACTACTGACAATTCAAAGCAGCGGGCAGCTACGCCGATCAGGGATTGCAGCGAGGTATCGCGCAACTCAACCTGGGGCATCACATTTACACCGATAATGAAGTCAACTTCTTCGAGCAGGGGTGTAGCGGGCAGGTTACTTAACAAACCACCGTCAACGTAGAGTTGGCCGTTGAGTTCCACTGGTTTGAAAACCAATGGGATAGAAGAAGATGCAACAATGACGTCGAACAAAGGGCCACTGCTCACCATTTCGCAGACGCCGGTATGGAGATTGGAAATGGCCACAATAAGTTTTTTATCCAGGGCTTCGAAGCTGTCCTCTGCTATCGTTTGTGCCAATCGCTCCCTTAAATAAGTCAGTTTTGTGAACCCCCGGTTGGGCAACCCAACTTTGATGAGTTTAAAGAGCTTGCTGTCTTTTACAAAAGCAAGCATCTCTTCCGGGGATTTCCCTGCGGCGTACAAGGCGCCCACAATGGATCCTGCGCTGGAACCGGAAATGACCTGCGGCTCGAGGCCGTTTTCCAATAAAGCTTTCAGCACGCCGACATGGGCGATTCCCCTGGCGCCGCCCCCTGAAAAGGCAATGCCGATTTTTGGCTTGTTTATTTGGTTCATGTTTTATTAGGAAGAGCATGAGCCGGGGGTGTAATAAGATGCAAAGTGCAAAGGGCAAAAGGCAATACTTTCATAAAGTTTGATACTTTGTTAATCAAATTGCTCCTTGCCTTTTGCCCCTTGCCTTTTTTTTACACCCCGACTCATGCTTTCAGTACAACAAGTTTATTGTTTCACAAACTGAAACGAACCCGAACCGCCTTCATAGAAGAGCACGATGGCATAAGCTCCCGCAGCCCATTCACGAACGTTGAGGCGAAGCGTACCGGTTTCGTTGTCAGCAGTATGGATCAAGGCGCCGAGGCTATTGAAAACCCGTACCTGCGACCACGCGATGCTGCTTTCAATGCTCAACAGATCGGTAGCCGGGTTAGGGTAAATTTTTACGGAACGCTTAAAATCCACTTCTTCAGAGGGCACGACCATTTCTATATCTTCGAGGTAACGCGGCAGCAATTGGTAGCCCTCCAAAAATGGTGCACCGCTGTCGAATTGGCCGCCGATTCCAGTCAGGTTGAAGGTGAAATCCGGAACCGTTGTGCCAAAAATATTTACATCCGCATCAATACGCATGGCATAGGTGTTGACGCCATCCGTTACATCCACATTAAAACCGGTGCCGGTATTGGTCCACTGCGCCGGATTAACGATGGTCAGGTTGTTGATTTTTACCAGCTGCGATTCACTGTCTTCGTTCAGGCCGTTTACGACCGTTGGTGCAAACAAGCTATTGTCGGCAGAAGTGAACCAAACGGAATCGGCATTGATCTGCGTGAGTCCATTGAATTGTGCGATGGTACCGCGCACGATGACTTCGTCGCCTTCGTTCACCGTATAACCGAAGCTGTTGTTGGCATTGAAAATTGCAATCCCATTGTTTTGTCCGTCAATAATGGTGAACTGCAAGCCACCCGGACGCAGGTTATAACCATAAGCAATGCCCTGCAACTGGCATTTTACGCCCAGTGAATCGGCAACGCCACCTGGATTATAAGCCGTGACGGCGCTAATGCTGTACTGCGGATAAGTAGGCGCGGGCGGGGTACTGCAGTCATTGGCTGCACCTGCGGTAGACAGTAATTGGAGCCCGCCATTGAACACGCCGGATTCCGTAATGGAAGCTTTCCAGTTAGCAGGCGCATCGTTGTCTGCATTGACGTCGCACAATTCCAGCGATGGGCCGGTACCATCGGCAGCCGCAGGCCATGGCGCATTTGGCGAATAGGTCACGATATCCACGACATTGCCCGAAGCGTCGCGCAATTCCAGCGTTTCACCCGCATTGTTCAGGGCGCCGCTCGTCCATTGGAAGGCCGGAATTCCAAATTCCTGCTCGAACAAGACAGAGTCTACTGCTACGATTAAATATTCACCAGGGTTCAGAAACGCGTTGGAGGGGAAAGTATACACGATCCCCTGCGCAAAGCTAAACCCTGCGAGGTGTACGTGTTCCGTGTCGTTGTTGTACAATTCGATGTATTCAAAAACTTCAGTGCTTGGGGGATTGTACATAATTTCCGTGATCACGATATTTGGAATCTCGGTATCGTTGTCTGTAATATGAATGGAGTAGTTGATGCGGGTAGGGTCTATCGAAGACCCTCCATCGGGATTGGAGAGCTCCAGAATCAGGTTTTCAATCGTTTCCGGGCTTGAATCGTCAAGGATGGTAACGACAATCGTTTGGGTGTCCACAGTAGCTGCGGCGAACGTAACGGTTTGCGTCGCAAAGTTGAAATCGCTTCCCGCCGCAGCCGAAGATGCCTGGGCAACTGAAACCTGCACGGAGTGGGCAGCGCCGTCGCCATTGGTCAGGAAAAGGCGCACATTTACAGCACCGGCATCTTCATTCACTTCCACCTGCGAGCCAACAAAGCCAATAATCGAGCCGTTGAGGCATTGCGCGTCGCCGCCAGGGTTGGCAAACAGCTCGAAACCAGCTACAGAGACGCCAACCGGCGTGCTGGCTGCCTGCCAGTTAGCGCCATCGTTGTTATCCGCTTCCGGATCGCACAGTACCAGCGACGAGCCACCGCCGTCGGGGGCGCTGGGCCAACTTCCGCCATCGCTGAAGTCTACCATATCCACTACATTGCCTGAAGCATCAGAAAGGGTAATTATTTCGCCGCCGTTGCTCAGGGCGCCTTCTGTCCACTGGAAAGCCGGCACGCCAAAGACGTTTTCAAAAGCTACAGAATCCACTGCGACCAGGACGAATTCGCCCGGGCCGAGGTTGTACCCCGGGAAGGTGTACACGACACCGGAAGTAAAGGTATAGCCAAGTAGGTTGATGTTTGTGACGCTTTTGTTGTACAATTCGATAAACTCCAGGGTATCGGTGCCGGTTTCGGGCGAATTGTACATGATTTCGGAAATCACGATGTCGTTCGCCAAGGGCGCACCTACGACAGTGATGGTTCCCGTCATATTGAGTCCAACATGCGGATCGCAACGGTAATTATACGTTCCCGGCGTATTAAAGGTATGGGAGAAAGTCCAACCGAAGGCAGCATTTCCACTAAAAAAACTTTCGGGGTTGTTTGAGAAGGTTGTTTGTGAGCCGTTGACGTTGTGAACGCCGCTGTTGTTGCTCCAGGTGACTGATTCCCCAACCTGGATGGTCAGGTTTTGCGGACTGAAATTGAAATTCAGGACG
>JALHRK010000357.1 GCA_022841505.1 Saprospiraceae bacterium
ACGACGGTTTTAAATCCATGGTTTAGGCTTATTTCGTAGCTCTAAGATCAACAATAAACCGGACTCGTATGAAAAAAACGTTACCCGAGACGCCGCCACGTCCCGCGTTTGCCTGGAAACTGCTGTTCGTGTTGCTGATTTTTGGCTTTAGCCAAACCGCAACCACCGCGCAGCCACAACGCCGGGGCAATATCTGGTACTTTGGGTGGAACAACGGCCTCGACTTCACACACGGGCGGCCCGTAAAAACGACCAACGCCCGCGTCAACAGCATCGAGGGAATAACCACCCTTTGCAACGAACAGGGCGAAGTGCTTTTTTACTCCAACGGCGGCGGCACGGCCGGTTTTATGTACAACGACCTGGAACTGGGCCGCATCTGGAACCGAAACCGGGACATCCTATTCGATCTTGACATCGTTTCCGGTGGCGGGTTAAGTGCCGCACAGGGCGCAATGGCGCTGCCTTCGCCTGCCAATCCGCAGCAATATTACCTGTTTACCATTGGCCAATATTCCAGCTTAGTGCTTTCCTTGGGTCGCGATCTGTCTTATTTCGTCATAGACATGAATGCCAATGGCGGGCTGGGGCAGGTGGTCAGCGAGGAGACGCCCGTGTTTGCACCTGCGGTGGAATGTCTCACGGCGGCCCGACACAGCAATGGCCGCGACTACTGGATATTGACTATAGACCTTACCAATAACGACCTGCTGGCCGTGCCGGTCACCGATCAGGGCGTTCTCGCCCCCATTCGCCATACGCGCCAGCTGAACCATTTTCCGGTCATCCTCAAAACCTCGCCCGACAGCCGGTTTCTCTTTGACGGCCAGGTCTTGTATCGTTTCAATGCGGCCACTTCGGCGATTACCCCGGCAGCAATTTTGCCCGGCGTCTTCAATTACAGCTTCTCTTTTTCGCCGCAAAGCCGCTATTTATTTGCGGTAAGCAATGCGTTGCCCCACTTTCTGACGCGCTACGACCTGCAGGCGGCAGACATCGCCGGCAGCTTAGATACGATTGCTGAATTGGGGAATGGGCTCATCCGCCAAATGCAGATCGGCCCCGATGGCAGCCTTTATTTCCCGGAGTACCTGTTTTCCAACCCGTCTGTGGAGGTCTCCATCGTACATTGCCCCGACAACCCCGAGCCGACCGTAGAACGCAGTGCATTTACCTTTCCGATCATCAGCAGTTGGGAACGGTTTAATGCACTGAATAACCTGGCCGATTTTTGGTTTGACGATCTGCAGTTGATGCTGGAAACGGATACTTCTGAACAATTGCTGTGCCCCGGCGTACTGCTCTCGCTGGAGCCTGAAGGGGTGGGCGACCTTTACGAGTGGTCAACCGGCGCCACTACGCGCAGCATAGTGGTGGCGGAAGCGGGCGAGTACCGCGTGAGCGTGTCGAATGGCTGCTTCCACGGCGTGGAAACGATTCTGGTTCGCTCCGGCACAACGCCTGCTGCCCGCATTGCGCACGCGCAGGTGACCGAATTTTGTGCCGCGCTGCCTTTGACCATGACCGCTGCCTCTGACAACGCAGACCGTTTCCTGTGGTCAACCGGCGATACGACGGCCAGTATTTCGATTTTTCAAGGCGGCGATTTCCGGGTCACGGCGACCAACGCCTGTGGGGAAGCAACTGCCGAAGTGAGCTGGCCCACCGTACACTGTTGCCGCATTTACGCGCCCAATGTCTTTTCGCCTAACCAGGATGGCATCAATGATGTATTCCGGCTGGAACCTTTCCGGTGCCCGATTGCCAACTTCCGGTTGCAGGTTTTTTCGCGCTGGGGCGGATTGGTTTTTGAAACAACCGACCCGGAACAAGGCTGGGACGGGCGCTCCGGCAACCAGTTTTTGCCATCGGGGCATTATCTCTGGCAGGCGATGTATCAATTGGAGACGGATCCGCCGGGGCAGGTTCGGCAGGAGAAAGGCGGGGTGAGTTTGATGAAGTAGCGGATTAGAGCTTGTTCGGGATTCCTGAACAAGCTCTAATTTGCGCGGTATTTGATCTGATCCTGCCACACAGGGACAGCAATGCTTGCTATTTGACCTGATAGGGTTTCAATTCACCCATTTCACCATTGGCGCGTCTTTTTTGAGTTGCCTCCATTTGTTCTTTCGTGGTCATTACAAAGGGGCCTCCATAGACAAGCGGTTCATTGATTGGGTCGGCTGTAGCAAACATCAGTTCCAAGCCTTCTGAACCTGAATCTATCCGGACAAGGTTTCCCTCCGGGCTGAAGTTGATCAGGGTTTGTCCCTTCACTTCGCTGCCTCCTGTTTTTCCACGCCCATTCAACCCATATACGAATGCCATTTCTTTTGCATCTAATTCAATGGATTTATTGGGTTTCAGGTAAATATGAAGCAAATTTACGGCTGTTACCATTTGGAAAGGGGAGGCTTTGTCCTGGAAGTTGCCGTGTACAATCCTGACCTTATAGTCTTCGGTTATAACTTCCTGCACGTCATTCGCATTGGCATGGATCGCCTTTGGAGCGACCCAACGGTTGGCTTCGCTATGATTAAACCATATTTGAAATCCGTGTGTATCAACACCGGATTCTCTTGGAAACTCATCATGAAACATGCCGCTTCCTGCCTGCGAAATATGAAATCCTCCGGGTTCGATGTAACTAAAATCGCCTAAACTGTCCCGGTTGATGAAACCTTGCGGGCTATCAGGAAGCATATAGGTCATTACCGAAATGCCTGCGTGCGGATGTGGACCAAATACGGCCTGATTCATATGGTATTCTGTAAAAACCAAAATGGGTTCAATGGGAAAGGAATGCGCCATGATGTCCACCCCGTTTAGCCCGGGAAAGGCTTGTTTGAACTGAAATTCAGTTCTTCGATGAATTGATTTATTCATTGCATGCGGTTTTTAAAATTAATGGTTAAATAGTATATTGATAAATACGCAACATTATGCACAAAAAATTTTACCCTACATTGGCAATAATCTTTTTTAGCACATGAATGGCAATGGCTCTTTCCTCGTCAGAGACACCAATCAAAGCATCTTCAATAGATTGATGCGCACATTTTGCGGTCTCTTTTTTCAGTTGCTTCCCTAAGTCGGTTAAGAATATTCTAAAAACTCTTCGGTCATTCGGGTCGTCTTGCCGTTCAACGATTCCCTCTCTTTCCAGGATGTCAATAATACGGGTAACATTTGCCCTGTTTCGGTTCGTACACAAGGCTAATTCACTTTGTTGAAGTCCGTCATTTTTCCACAAATGCGCCAATAACCTGAACTGATCCGGTGTGATGGGCAGGTTCCTGTCCTTCATCAGCTTTCCAAGATGTCTGTACATAGCGGTATGAGCCATGCCCAGAACCCTGCCAAAAGACGTTTCAAACTTAAATGACTCCATGTTAATAGTTAAATACGCAACAAAAATACGGATTGTAGTTTTAACCTGCAAGTCCTTTTACAACTTTTAATCCTGGGAACGGGAGTTGTTTTTAATGTGGTAATTTATTGCCGGATGAATTTTCGGTGGTATAGGTATTGGAAATGCAAACGGTGTTGGTGTCGCCAGCAAGGCCCACGTAAATCTGGAGTTTTTTAGCAACATCCTGTTTGCTGATGAAATATTTTAAACTGTTGGGGGAATAGAACACCGAATTGGTGGGGTTTGGCGTTGTTTGGACGACATCGCAGGGCAATGTTTGACCGAATGTTCGGATTGCAAACAAACTTAATGTGAAGATGAAGCCCGCGTTGTTCATGAAATTTACATTAATCATCCTTATAACTCAATACAAAACCAATGGGACTGGAAAAGTCTGCTACTTGTCTACCAGTGTGAGCCACGTTTTCAAAACCGACCGAAGGGCTTCTTCTTTCAATTTTACATCTGCCAGGTCCTTGAAGACTGCTGTTCGCCGTCCGTCTTTGTAATCTCCTTCGAGCAGGCCGGATTTGTCATTGACTTTTGCGCCACTTGGAAAGACCAGCATGATCCTGTTTTTGAACAGGTTAAAAACAATGATGTCTCTTTTATACTCCTTAGGGTCAAAAGGTTGCATTTCGCCGGTATAGTAAAAGCTGGGGTTGTTCCATTTTATTTGTTCCCCGATGTCTTTGTCCGTACTCAGAATAATCTCCCTTAAATTTTGGACAATTTCGCCAACAACAGGGTCAAGCTTTTCAATATGCGCGGTGACTTGTTGGGTGTCTGTTAATTTTTCTGATTTAGCCATGGTTGAAAGGTTTTAAAAAGCGATGAATTCCACCGGGTTATTGAGTCACATCTGCAAAATACTCAATATAAACAGGAGATTTTATTAAAACTGGCTCATCAACAGGCCAATATGATGGGTCAAAACAGTATTGCTCTCTTAATTCTAAACTATCGTTTCTTAAACCATATAAACTTACCTGGTTATTAATATTTTGCTCCGTTTGTAAATATTCATATTTCAAATTAGGTGCCTTTTTTATTTGGATCATCATGTATGCAGTACAAGACTTTCCACCTCCATATCCTTTGACTATCGTACCTGTTAATGGGTATTCTTTTTCATCCAACACTAATTTTTTTGTCTTAAAATTATCATAAATCCTCACCTTTTGTCCTATAATTGGCATATAATCTTGTCGTCTGAAAATAGTATCTGGTACAATTGTACAGTCGCTCATTCTACCGTCAATTAATTGGATAAAAGAATGATGCGTTTTATCCAATCCTTTTGTAGAGACAACAATGAGAACATCTTCATTGATCTGATAATTATACGATACATTTGGGTATTTCAAAAAATCTATAATCAAAAAATCATCAATTAACGAATCGTTTTTAAAAGATCGCATCCTTAGCTCATCCAGAATTGAATCCTGCCTTGAATAGCCATACATGAAGTATATGAGTGTATCAGTTTTGTCTTCGAATACGTAGGCACTTTTTCGAAATATTTTGTCTGATGCTTTTATTTTACCTGATTCGTCAAATTGCAGCAACTCTTTTACCCATGTGTTTACAGAATCACCAAAAATTAAGTCCGAATTTTTGAACCTTGGATACTTGCCTTTTTTATTAAAAAATGCTATGAGGTCAGTGGTATTGTTAATTGCTTCTTCTTTAACTTCATTAGCATTTTTAGGGTCATTGGAATAGCAACCACATAAAAGCATCAGTATTGATACAGTCAATATTGAAACTTGGAGTTGTTTAAGGATATACACATTTTTACGAACCATTGGTGTAGATATTTAATGGTTTTCTAATCATCCCGCTTTATTGCCCTGATACACATAAAACCAGGAAATTCATTCAGTTCTTTAAAATGCCTGGGATCAAGTGCTTCAAACTCCTTTGTTGGTTTCGGTTCAATTAATTTGTCAATATAAAAACCATTGTTTGTTATGGGCAACAAACATTCGCTTAGCGGTCTTCTGAAACTATTGACTTCCACCGGCGTTCCAAACCCTTTCCAGGTCGCTTTGACGTGTTCGACTTCAAAATATTTCTCCGAGTTGAAGTAATTGTATTCAAAAAATGGATGCTCGATGGAGATGACAAGCTGGCCTTTGGGTTTTAAAACCCGGTAAAATTCCTGTATGGTTAAGTTCCAATCCTGAAGATAGTGCAACGCCAGGGCACAAAGCACGACGTCAAAAGATTCGTTTTCAAGCATTTCAAACGGCATGGTCAGGTCGTGGACAAAAAAACTACCCACCTCCGGATTCCGTTCTTTGGCCAATTGTACCATGCTGGGACTGATGTCAAAACCGGTTACTGTGGCGCCTTTTTCCAGCAAAATTTCGGCGTATTTTCCTGGCCCGCAAGCGGCATCCAGGATTGCTTTGCCTTCGATTTGGGGAATCAATTCGAGGGTATTGGGCCGATCGTAATAAGCGTTGTGCGGTTTGTGGTCAATTAGCTCATTGTATCGCTCAGCCATTTGTTCATAAGCTGAAATGATTTTTTCTTTGATCAATTGCATGTGATTTTAGTTTGTTAAACTGTATTGGTTTTCGATGAGTTCCAACGGCCTTTGGTACATTCGCCACCATACTCCTGGACATTTTGGCGCACTGAGACCTTATAGGTTTTTAAAACCTATAAGGTCTTAACCACCAGTAATATATTTCAAATCGCGTCTGTTATTTGTACTGATAGGGCTCCTTATTATAAGCCATTTGCCTGACATTTTCCAACACCCTTTTCATATAGATTTTCCAAAAGGTGTTTGCAAACAACCAATTCAATGGATAGAATAACGGTGTATTCGCATGAAGGACATACGTGTATTCAATCAAAATTTTGTTGGGCTCGGTTTCTGTTGTTTTCCATTCCCCTACAAACTTGGAAAATCCCAGCATCCAGGATTGGAATTCGTCAACCTGGAATTTCCAGTATTGATTTTCTATTCTTTCAATGATTGTGTCAACCGAAGCAAAACCACCTTTTTGGGTAAGCGATTTTGCAGCGTACACTTTTTTATTGGAACCGGGCGCTCCCCAATTTTCATCGTCTGTGGTATGGGTTACGCGCGGCATAAGACCAAATCCGGTATGTACTTTGGAAACGTCACACAGCATAGGCGTTTTAAATGCGCGCTCAAGGGAGCATTCATAGATTGTAGAAACGGTTACTTTAAATGTCATTTTTGCTGGTTATGTTGTTTTT
>JALHRK010000358.1 GCA_022841505.1 Saprospiraceae bacterium
TTTACCCGAATCCGACCAGCGGCGAAATGACCTTGTCGGTAACAGGCGCACCGGAACGCAACCTGCAATTGGAAGTGACGGATATGATGGGACGCATCGTACGCAACCTTGAACTGCCCGAAGACGCGGTATTCACTTACCCGCTCGATTTGAGCAGCGAACCGGCCGGGGTGTATTTCCTCCGCCTGCGGTCTGAAAACGGGGTGGAAAGTGTGCAGCGGATTGTGGTGCAGGAGTAACAAAGAGATATAGTGGCAGACCAAAGCCCGTGAAACGATGCAAACGCCTTGCACCGTTTCGCGGGCTTTTTATTTCGCGGGCTTTAGTCCGCCTCATCCTCACTTTCTTAAACTTATAAATTTTTTGAAGTTTAAAAAACGCCACACCAACCAGCAAGTTTCGCGAGATAAAAAATAAAATCTCTTGTCTATTTGTATATTTGTTCGCAGTTCAAACACTTCTTCTCATCCCTGTCAAGTATTCGCTGCATTTCCCTCTTGTCACCCACACGACTTCCTCTGGCGAAGGCCTTCAGGACATGTTTTCATTTGTTGTTTCACAATCATCACATTTGATTAAATACCAAATTATAGTCACATGGGTATTCAAGCTTTTACACTAACACAGCATACCAACCGGCTTCGCGAAGACTCGCACCCGCTGCAACTCAATCTTAAACACAAACCATTTCTTATGCTCAAGTTTAACACGATGAGAAATTTTGCGCTGACGCTGGTGATGGCAATGCTGTCCTGCGCGACGATACTGGCTCAAAACGTCAATGTTACGGCCACAGGCGGAACACTGGCGGCTACTTACACCACCCTTAAAGGCGCTTTTGACGCCGTGAATGGGGGCATGCATACGGGGGTGATTACGATGGATATTGCGCTGAGCACGACTGAAGGCACTACCCCCGCAACCTTGAACAGCAGCGGTGCCGGAAGTGCGAGTTATACTTCAATTTTAATCCGTCCTTCTGCTGATGGGGTATCCGTTTCAGGAAATCCTATAACGGGGTTTGGTGTAGTCCAACTCAAAGGTGCAGATAACGTAACCATTGATGGCGATAACCCGAATACGGCAGGTACCAATCGCAACCTCACCATAAACAATACCACAACCACTACGGTTATTGCAAATTCCTGTATTAGAATTGCTACTGCAACAACCGTTGTGACGAGTGCTGACAACATCACCATTAGAAACTGTAACTTAAACGGAAACGTGACAGCAGGTAATGCAAGTGGCATAACCAACTCTTCGAGCTCCTCTAACTCCAGTTTTGGTATTTATTGTGGCGGCAATGGAGGCTCTACTGCTACAGATGCGCCTACGGCGATTACTTCCGTAACTTCACAAACAGCTCCTTCTGGCACGACCATCAATAGTTTAGTGATTGATAATAATGCCATTAACCAGTGTGCCAGAGCCATTGTGTTTAATGGAGCGGCGGCTTCTGTTTCTACAGGGGTTAGCATAACCAACAACCTCATTGGCGGATCGGGTTCTCTTTCCGGCGCTCCTCCATACACAAGCCCTACTACAACCGTTTACACGAAGGGTATATATGTTAACGGTACAACATCATTGACTATTAATGGAAATACGATTCAGAATATCCTGTCTTATGTGGCAACTACGATGAGTGCGATTGAATTGGCCGGTTCAATAGGAGCGAGTGGTGGCGTAATTACCATTAATAATAATACAATTAATGGGGTAGTTAATAATTCCTCATCTGGTTCCGGCACTTTTGGCATCCTGCTTTCTTCCGCGACTGTAGCTTATACGGTTTCCGGCAATACCATTTCAACCATCCAAAACTTAGCCTCCGCAAGTAATGCAGGTATGAGCCTTTCTTCCAGCGGGCCTTCTGGGGTTGTTCAAAATAATCGTATCTCCGGAGTATATGCCAGAAATACAAGTGGTTACGCGGCACGGGGCATATTACTCAGCTCAGGTAATAACATTACTGTCCAAAATAATATGATTTGGGATCTGAATGCCGTCAATAACAATACCACTACCAGCACAACTTTTGCCGTCAAAGGAATTGCTGTCACATCAGGTACTGGCCATAAAATATATCACAACAGTGTGAATCTGTTTGGAGCTATGCTTGGCGCCAGTACAATTGCCGATAACACCACTTGTTTGATGATTTCCAGTACATCACTGACAGGCATTGATATTCGGAATAATATTTTCTCGAATACAATGACGGGGGCGGCGGCGACTGTCCATGCCTGCTTGCAGTTGCCAAGCGGCGGTACTTCTTCCATGAACCTGACTCTCAACAACAATGCCTACTATACAGGCTTAGCGGCCAATAGTTATGTAGCTATTTTACAAAGTTCATTTACAGGTTACACTGCTGCCAATTTTAACGCTGCTTTGACGACACCGGCTACAAATTTACGAGCATATACCAGTACACTAAGTGCAGCCGGCACTAACGACAATGCCTCCTTTGCCAGTACCACAGCAGCTCCATTTACTTCTGCCTCGGACCTCCACATCCCAGCAGCCACTGTTACCCTGCTCGAATCAGGCGGCGCTGCGGTAGGTGTAGCTACCGACATTGACGGCGATGCCCGCCCCAATGGCACGGCTCCCGACATCGGCGCCGATGAATTCGTCGGCGTCAATCCCAATGCTTGTGTGGGTACGCCTACGGCAGGCACGATTTCTTCGATTCCAGTAGCGATATGTGCCAGCGGTTCGGCGGTGCTTAGCCTTGCAGGCGCTACTTCTGGCCCTGGCATCAGCTACCAATGGAAAGAAGCCACCGCTCCGGGTGGGCCGTACACCAATGTAGGCACAAACTCGGCCTCCTACACCACCGGTACCATTAGCGCTAACCGATATTATATAGTGGACGTCACCTGTTCTGCCGGCCCCACAACGGTGACAACGCTGGAATATGCGTTGCTGGTTAACCCCCTGCCTACCGTAACAGTTTCGCCTACTTCCGGCCTCATTTGCGCCCCTGGCGGCACCGCCGTTTCGCTGACGGCTTCCGGCGCCAGCTCCTACTCCTGGGCCCCTGCAACAGGTCTGAACATGACCACCGGCGCCACAGTCAGCGCCAATCCTACGGTTACCACCACTTATACGGTGACTGGTACGGATGGCAATGGCTGCGTGAATACGGCGATGGTGACTATTACGGTTGCGGAAAAACCATCTGCAATTACGCTTACTCCTTCCTCACCAACGATTTGTGCTGGTGGGGTGCAATTAGTAACGGCTGCAGGAGGAGCAGCAAATGGTATTATTGGCTCTGGCACTGGATTTGTAGGGGCTACTAGTCAACCAACTGCGTTTTGTAATAGATTTGATGAATATATTGGCCAACAAATTTACACTGCGGCTGAACTTTCTGCCGCTGGTTATGTGGCAGGAAATCTGAATTCTATTTCTTTCAATGTATCATCCTTGGGCGACGGAGCTTCAAACAATAATTATGAAATTTCAATCGGACATGTGGGTAGTACAAGCACATTCCCTTCTACTAGTTTTCTATCCACAGCAGGTTTCACAAGTGTATATGGTCCTGTGACCCACACTCATACAGCGTCAGGATGGCAGGATATAATATTTTCTACCCCGTTTGTATGGAATGGAATTGATAACATCTGTATCGATATGAAACATGACGGTCTTGACCTTACAAATAATGCTCAGACCCAATTTACTACAATGAGTGGTAATTCGACTTTAACTTTTGTATCTTCAACTCCGGGTGCTACTTCAACTACTGGTACTTTATCTACATCACGGTTAAATATAAGATTTACTCCAGTTTCATCTTCCCCTATGGTATGGTCTCCAACTTCGGGATTGTTTACTGACGCTGGAGCTACTATTCCTTATACTGGAACTGCGACTAGTTCTGTATATGCTAGCCCAAATGCTACTCAGGCATATACCGTAACTGCCACTAACGGCGCAGGCTGTACTAGTAGTGCAATGGTAACGGTGAATGTCAACCCGCTACCCACCGCCACCGTCTCCGGCGGCGGCGCCGTTTGCTCCACAGATCCGCTACCAAACGTCAGTTTTGCACTGACCGGTACAGGCCCCTGGAACCTGACCTACAACGACGGCACAAATAACATTCCGGTCATGGGCATCGCGACCAGCCCTTACGTCATAACCAATGCGCCGGTAGGCACCTACACGGTTGTGAGTGTTAGCGATGTCAACTGTACGGGCACAGGCAGTGGCAGTGTGGCCGTGGCAGTAAGCACACCAACCACCTGGTACCAGGACAGCGATCTTGATACCTACGGGGATCCTTCAGTAACCTTAACCGCTTGTTCACAGCCAGTGGGTTATGTAGCCGACAACACCGATTGCGACGATACAAATGGCGCAATCAACCCAACCACAGTTTGGTATCTGGATACAGATAATGACAACTACTACACCGGCTCCGGAATGACTCAATGTGTTTCCCCCGGCCCGGGTTACAAATACACCGGCCTGCTTGGCGGCAACGATTGCGACGATGGCAATGCAGCCATTAACCCTGCCGCTACCGAAATCTGCGATGAAATTGACAACGACTGCGAAGGTGGGATAGACGAAGGCGTACAAACCACCTTCTATGCAGATACAGACGGTGACGGCTTTGGCGATCCCAACAGCTTCACGATGGCTTGCGCTGCCCCAATGGGCTATGTGGCCAACGACGACGATTGCGACGACACCAATGAGGACATCAACCCGAATACGGTCTGGTACCTCGACCTTGATAACGACAACTATTACACCGGATCCGGCATCACGCAGTGCGCATCACCACCCGGTTTTGGCTACAAATATGCCGGGTTACTCGGCGGCGGCGATTGCAACGACTTTACCGACTTAGTGTATCCAGGTGCACCGGAACTTTGTGACTTCTTAGATAATGATTGCGATGGTATGCAAGATGAAGGGGTAACAACTTTGTATTATCTCGACGCTGATAGCGACGATTATTACACAGGCAGCCCTGTAGAAAGCTGTGTTTCTCCTGGCCCTGACTATGTAACTTCGGTAACCGGCGGCAACGATTGTGATGACAGCGAACCCGGCATAAACCCCGGCGCAACCGAAATCTGCAATGACGGCATTGACAACGACTGCGATACAGAGATAGATGAAAATTGCGGTTCATGCCCTGCTACCGGAACGATCTGGTATGTAGATGCAGCAGCAGCACCCGCCGGAAACGGCGCTTCCTGGAGTTGCGCTTTCCAGCAAATACAAACGGCCATTAATGCTGCGGCCAACGGAGATCAAATCTTAGTTGCTGAGGGCACCTACGTCGAAAACCTGTTTGTCAATAAATCCTTGACAATAACCGGCGTCGACGGCAGAGACTTAACCTTCGTTCATGCAGCTACCGCCGCTTATACTTTGCATGTGGATGGCAATGCTGGTGGACCGGTTCTTAGCGGGGATGTCACCATTGAAGGATTTACTTTCGCCGATCCGCAAAGACTGCACTGGAGCATTGTGGCGACTGACCATATCGCAAGCGGCCTTCAATTGACCTTCAGGAATAACCGGATCACCGATGGCAACCGTTATGGTTTTTGGGATTACCACTCGCATGGCACTTTGCTTTGCGAAGACAATATCTTCTCCAATGTTTATTACGGGATGTTGCTGGAAGGCTGGGATACTGGCGCCGTTACCATTCAAAATAATGAGTTTACAAATCTGCATTTTTATATTGACCAGATGGGAATGGCAAATCCGGCATTTGGCGGTCCTGTTGGTATCCTGTCCATGACTTACAGCGCCGATGGCGGCGTGGATTGCACCAATCCTTACCAGATTTTTGAGAACCATTTTCATACTTATTTCAACGATGGATTCGGCATTGTCTTTAATGGCGGTTTGACGGGGCTTGGCTCTGCAAAATATACCGACGTTGAAATTGCGCGCAACACCATTGCTCCCGGCGCAACCGGCACGGGCATTCGTTTGAGGAATTTACCGGCGCCGAACAACAGCCCCAATGGCGGCGTTCACAATGCAGGAATTTACAACAATTTCATCAGCAATGTTCTGTTCGGCATCAGGTTGCAGGGGTACAACCCGGGAACGGAAGCGACTCAAAACAGCCTCGTCAATTGTTCAACAGATGCCATTGAAAACACCGGAACCGCGTTGATACAAGCCACCTGCAACTGGTATGGCAGTGCAGCAGCTGCAAACGTAGTGCCTCAAATTTCCGGCAATGTCAATTACCAGCCCTGGCTCGTAAACGGAACAGACGATGACCTCGTTACGCCCGGTTTTCAACCTGTTTCCGGCAGTTGCACCGGATGTGCTCAACCTGTGCTTCAAACAACGATCAATACGGTTGTTGTCACGAACAACAATAACGGTACGGACGATACCGGTTCGTTTTCGGTATGTAACGGGGAGGACGTCGTGTTTGATAACTTCCAGGACATCAGCGGTTTGGGCTTAACTGGATTAAAAGTCTACCAAACTGCCACTTATACCAACCTGAGTCCAACCTTCTGCAACAACTGTGCTGCCTTGCTGAGTACCTATACCGGTACAATGGAAACCGCAACGCTGGTAAATCCTGCTATATCCGGTAC
>JALHRK010000359.1 GCA_022841505.1 Saprospiraceae bacterium
CAAATCAGCACCAGCGTGCTGGATTTATTGAAGGAAGTCGAGGCGGGTTAAAAGTGGGATACGTGTCGGACACCTTCGAGGTGTCCGACACGTATCCCACTTTTAACCCCAATAAATAAAAAAACTAAACCATGTCCAAACCATCCCGATATCCCGGGGCGCGGCCTTTCGACACAGCCCAGCAACACATCTTTTTCGGTCGCAGCGCCGATGTAGATGCGCTGGAGCGCCTGCTCGCATTAGAACAGGTGGTGGTGCTGTACGGCAAATCGGGACTGGGAAAAAGCTCCCTGCTCAACGCCGGACTGCTGCCCCGCGCCGAAGCGAACCTGAAGCTGGAACCCCAAACGGTGCGTTTTGGCGCGTTCACAAAAGACAACTCCGCCACGCCGCTCGAAAAATCGAAATCGCGGATTGTGGTCGCCCCTTCAGCCCTTTTGGATCGCATCCGCCCGGACAACGAAGACAGCCTGTGGTACCACCTCAAAAGCCGGCAATTGGCGCAGGAAAACGTGGAAGAATCTGGTTTTTTGCTCGTTTTCGACCAGTTTGAAGAGTTGTTTACCTACCCCGAAGACGCCGTCAGACACTTCGTGCAACAGCTTAGCGAAGCATTGTTTACCACCATTCCGGACCGCTACCGTGCTCAACTCAAGTTGCACATGGAAAAAGAGCCTGGTTTTCTGAGCGCCACTGATCTGGAACGCCTGCACACGCCTTTCCGGCTGAAAGTGTTGATGGCTATTCGTTCAGACCGCATGGAATTGCTCAACCGGCTCAAGGCTTTCCTTCCGCAGATCATGGACAACATGCACGAACTGAGCGCCCTCAATCCGGAGCAGGCCGAAGCGGCGATCCTTTCCCCCGCTTTTGCGCCCGGCGATTTCGCTTCGCCCCCGTTCGACTACGAAGACCCGGCGCTGGACCAGTTGCTGGATTTCCTGAGCGAAGGCGGTACCGAACCCATCGAGTCGTTCCAGTTGCAGATCCTATGTTCGCATTTAGAGCAGGATGTCGTGATCAAACAAGGGCGGCGGCTGATTACGCAGGCCGATCTGGAAAAACCCGCCGACATCCTCGAAAATTATTATGTGTTGCGCATCGGCGAAATTCCGGATGAAGCCGACCGCCTTGCCGCTCGCCACCTCATCGAAGACGGTCTGATCTTTGAAGAGGAAGAACGCCGCATCAGCCTCTATGAAGGCCAGGTGCTGCGCGACTACGGCATCCGCCCGGAACTGCTGCGCCAACTGCTCGACACCCACCTCATCCGATCCGAGCCCAGTCTGCGCGGCGGCTACACCTACGAGTTGAGCCACGATACCCTCGTGGCGCCTGTACTCCGGGCAAAATCCATTCGTTTGGAAGCGGAACGCCGCCATCAGGCAAAATTGGCGAAGCAGGAACAAGAAAAAGTACTGCTTGAATTGCGCCAAAAGGCGGAAGAAGAAGAACACAAACGCCGCGAGGCCGAAGCCCTGCGCAGTCAGGCCGAAGCCGCCCAAAAAGAAGCCGAAACCGCTCGAACCAAAGCGGAAGTAGAAAAGCAAAAAGCCCAGAAAAATTTCTACATCGCCATGGGAATGGTCGTGTTGTCGCTGATCAGTTCCGTGCTGGCGGGGTATCTTTATGACCAGACCGAAAAGGAACGGGTAAATTTGGAAATTGCAAAAAAAGAAGCTGAGACCGCCAAACAAGATGCCCAAAACAAACTTGATGCTTACGAACGCGAACGCGCTCAAAAGCTTGTCCGTGAAGGAGATGAATTTTTGCGGAACGATGAAGTTGACATGGCGTTGCACCGATACATTCGCGCGTCCGAACTGACGCCGAACGATGAAGCCATCGAGAAAAAAGTAAAGGATTGCAAAGCGATTTTGGGAGAGAAATGATGGAGGAGTGTTGCGCGTTGTTCGTTGAGCGTTGTTGGTTGTTCGTTGCTGTTCTGACGCCCAACAGACAACTCCGTTTCGACAACGCTCAACGAACAACACCCGGGTGGATGTGAGAACGGAACGAACAACGATCAACCAACAACGGACAACTTTATTTCGACAATGATCAACCGACAACGAACAACTTAACCAAACACCTCATGCGAATCCTGCTGCTCACCCTCTTCTTGCTGCTAACTGCCGGCGCACTATCCGCCCAAAAGGAATGCCACTTCGCTACCCTCATGGCAGAAGGCAAAGCTTTGTTTGAAAAGCAGAACTTTCGTGCTGCTCTGAAAAAATTCAACGCTGCCCGCACTTGCGATGCCACGCAATCAAAAGTTGTGGATGACGCCATCAGCCGATTGTTCGATGCGATTGAAAAACAACGCGATGAAGCCAAAGTGCAACGCGATGAAGCCCAAAAGCAGCGTAAACGCGCAGAAGTGGCGCTGAAACAAGCGGAAATAGAAAAACAGCGCACCCAGGTGCAAATCGCAAAAAACAAAAAACTGATAGACGCTTTCTATTTTTACGAAGGAAGGCTGGCATTGGCTTATAAAGACGATCGCTTTGGCTTTATTGATACCGCAGGGAATGTGGTCATTGATTATCTGTATGACAAAGCGGAGCAATTTGAAGAACCGGGCTTTGCCAAGGTAATGAAGGACCAGGACGCATACCTGCTTGATGCGGATGGCAATGAATACAAGGTTGCTTATAGCCTTGAGACGCTGGATGAATCCATTACAGCCCTCGACCTGCGCGGTAAACCTTTGGACAGTTTTCCCGCTGAAATTTTAAAACATCCGCAATTGCAGGCGCTGATATTTGGGCGTACAACCTGGATGGATGGAGTCAAGTTTAGCGTATTGCCTCCCGAAATCGTGCAGTTGCAGCAACTTGTGTTTCTGGATTTGGCTTACTTTGGCCTGGAGGTATTGCCTGCCGAAATCGGCGCCCTCAAAACCCTGAAAGTCCTGGACCTCAACGGAAACAAACTCGAAACCTTACCCACCGAATTCAGGGATTTGAAAAACCTGAAAACATTGAATCTTTATGGCAATCAACTGAACGCCCTGCCCGACGGAATTGGCGCATTCAAAAACCTGACTCAATTGAACCTCAGCCAAAACGCGCTGAAAACTTTGCCTCCTGAAATCGGGCAATTGCAAAACCTGCAAACCCTCAACCTCGGTGGCAACTATTTCAGTACCCTGCCCGAGCAATTCGGCGCGCTGCAAAACTTACAGGAACTTTATCTTTTTGGGAACCAGTTCACTACGCTGCCGGCGACCGTTGGCAAACTAAAAAAACTCACGATACTCGACCTCACAGAAAATAAACTCAGCGCATTGCCTGCGCCAATCTGGGAGTTAAAAAACCTGAAAGCCCTTTACCTTGAAGACACCCAACTCAAGGCCTTGCCTGCAGCAATCTCCAACCTGCAAAATCTTCGTTCCCTTTCGTTGATTGGCAACCAACTCGAAGCGTTGCCCCCTGAAATCGGAACCTTGAAACACCTGCGCTACCTTTTCCTCAACCGAAACCGCATAAGCGGATTGCCTGCACCAATAGGCGGCCTGAAAAACCTGCAATACTTGTCTTTGTCAGACAACAACCTCGATGCAACCTCCGTGCTTCGCGCATTCCGGGATTTCCCCAAACCTATTGATTTCTCTACGAACGAATATGAGTCTGATCTGGGCAATGATGAAAACCGGTTGTTGTTGATTTTGGATAAAAAGGTGGCGGAGACGGGGGAGGTTGAGGAGTTGAAGAGGAAAAAGGAATGAGGAGGGGACTGCCCTGCTCGCGCTGAGGCTCCGCCTCGCGTGTCCTATTTATCGGGTTCCACCCGACGAAATTACGCCGGATAGCAAATGTAACTTCCGCAGTGCTTGCGGCGATTCACTGTTTGCCTTCTCCCCATTTTTTACTACCTTTACCCACACAACTCAATTCAGACGTATGAAGCAGTCAAGTTTATTCGTGGCGCTGATCCTTTGCACCGCAAACCTGCTGTGCGCCCAAACCGCCTCCAAGCCCTATGCAAAATCCCTTGCTAAGCACCGTAAGGAGTACCGCAAAGACTTCCTGACCAACGAGCGCTCCCCGCTGAAAACCAAGGAAGAACTGAAAGCACTGCGCTTTTACGAACCGGACGAACGCTACCGGGTAGAAGCAACGGTGCAGGTGCTGGAAGGCGAAGCGCCGTTCGACATGGCAACCTATGCGGGCACAACGAAGCCTTACGTGCGCTATGCGGTGTTGAAGTTTGAACTGATGGGCAAGCCGCTGGAGCTGACATTGTACCGGAATCTGCAATTGTCAAAAATGCCACAATACAAAGACCACCTGTTTTTGCCCTTCATGGATGCCACCAACGGGGAGGCTACTTATGGAGGCGGGCGCTACATGGATTTCAAAATGACCGATATTTCAGCTGGAAAGATGACGATTGATTTCAACAAAGCCTACAACCCCTGGTGCGCCTTCAGCGACGGCTACCAATGTCCGATTCCTCCCTTTGACAACCACCTCGGGGAAGCAATCGAAGCCGGAGAGCGACAATTCGCCAAAGAAATAAAGCACCAGTAAAAGTGTCTAAAAAGTGAGATCGTCGTCAAAACAAGGTCATTGAACGAAAGTACACAGGCAGCATTGAACCTGCTGCCCCATTTTTGCATTATCAATTCAAAATAAAATTCAACATCCAATGAGTAGATCATTAATTGTGATCGCGGTTGTCGCAGGACTCGCACTGATTTTGCTGGGCAAAGGCTGCAGCAGCTATAACAGTTTTGTTGGCCAGGAAGAAGACGTGGAGAATGCCTGGAGCAAGGTACAAAGCGCCTATCAACGCCGTTCTGACCTGATTCCTAACCTGGTAAATACAGTAAAAGGCTACGCGAACTTCGAACAGAAAACGCTGACCGATGTGGTCAATGCACGCGCCAAAGCAACCAGCATGACGATTGACCCTTCTAACATCACACCGGAGCAGTTGAAGGAATTCCAGGCAGCCCAGTCGGGTGTCTCCCAAACGCTGGGCCGACTGATGATGATTACGGAAAACTATCCGGATCTGAAGGCCAACACGCAGTTCCTCGAATTGCAGTCGCAGCTGGAAGGCACGGAAAACCGCATCAAAGTGGAGCGCGACCGCTTCAACGATGCGGCCACGAAATTCAACAAATCAATCCGGACGTTCCCGAATAATGTCTTTGCCGGCATCTTCGGCTTTTCGCAAAAAGCGCAGTTTGAAGCGCAGGCAGGTGCAGAGAACGCACCGGCCGTTAATTTTGACTAACACAGAATAAATTGGTTGTGGGGTTGTGTGATAAGGGGCAAATTTGCAAAAGGCAAGTTGGCAAGAGGCAAGTTGGCAAATTAGAAAGTTTGTGTATTTGCAAATTTGCCTATTTGCCAACTTGCAAATTTGCCCCTTACTACACAACCACTAACTACCAATTTCCAAATTCATCCCACGTCGAATGATCAAATTCTTCAACAAAGAAGAAGAAGCACGCATCGTCGCCGCGATCCGCCAGGCAGAGTCCGGCACATCGGGTGAAATACGCGTACACCTCGAAAAGCACCATAAAGGGACGGCCTTAGAGGAAGCTGCCCGCGTTTTTCATCAGCTCGGCATGAACAAAACCGAGGCGCGCAACGGCGTCCTGCTCTTCATTGCCCCGGAACAAAAAACCTTCGCCATTTTGGGCGACCAGGGCATCAACGCCGTCCTTCCGCCTGATTTCTGGAAGGAAGAACGCGACCTGATCCAGACCCATTTCCGGCAAGGCGCTTTTTGTGAAGGCATCTGCTTAGCCGTCGGGCAGGTGGGCGAAAAATTAAAAATCCATTTTCCGGTAAAATCGGACGATATCAATGAACTCCCTGATGAAATATCTTACGGTAGTTAAGGCTGGCTTCTTTTTCAGTATGTTTTTCCTGCTTGCCAACGTGATGCAGGCTCAAAAAACGATGCCGAAACCAACCGGCTACTTAGTGAACGACTTTGCCGGACTGATGTCGCGCCCCGAACTGGAGCAATTGGGCGCCAAACTCAGCGCCTATGCCCGGGAAACCTCCACTCAAATTGTGGTCGTCACCGAAACTACTTTGGAAGGCGAAGACGATTTTGATTACTCCGTTCGCTTAGCAAGGGCTTGGGGCATTGGCGGAAGCAAAGAAAAGGACAACGGCATCCTGCTGTACATCGCAAAGGATGAACGGAAGGTGCGCATCCAGACGGGGTACGGCGCCGAGGGTTTCCTCACCGACGCCCTTTCCCGGCGCATCATTGAACAAACCATTGTACCGGCGTTTAAAGAAGGCAATTACTACGCCGGGATTGATGCCGCTACAACGACCATCATGGACCTCGGTAGGGGTGAATATACCAACGAAGGCGGCGGCAAACGGAAATCGGAAGGCGGCAAAGCGCTCGGCTTGATTTTTCTGCTCCTGCTTGTCTTGATTATTTTCCTGTCTATTTATAACCGAAATCGCAGGGGCCGCGGCGGCGACGACGACGGCGGTTACCACAGAGGCGGCCGCTACGACGAGCGCACAGGCGGCGGTGGCTGGTTCTTTTTTCCCATCGGCGGCTTTGGCGGCGG
>JALHRK010000360.1 GCA_022841505.1 Saprospiraceae bacterium
GTGGGCATTACCTTCAGCCTGTTGTTGCTGCTGTATGTGACAGACGAGTTGCGTTTCGACAAATTTCACACCCACAGCGACCGCATGGTGCGGATCGGCGCCCACATCAACGAAACGGAAAACGAATTCCACTGGACGAGTTCTCAACTCCTGACCGCCGAAACCCTGAAAAAAGACTACCCAACCGAGGTGGAAGAAACCGTGCGCCTGCTGGGCAATGGCGAACTGGAATTCCGGAACGGTGACAAGCGCTTTTTGGAAACGCGTTTTTACCTGTCCGGCCCGGAAATCACGAAGATATTTACCCTGCCGTTTGTGGAAGGAGACCCTAATACTGCCCTGGCAGAGCCGAACAGCATCGTGGTGGCCAAATCTGTTGCGGAAAAATATTTCGGGACGAATACGAGCTTTCTGGGCAAAACCCTGACCAATGCCCGCAACGAAACCTGGAAAATCACCGGGGTGATGGAAGACATGCCGGCGCACTCGCATATCCGAATAGAAGGGTTGTTGTCCGACCATGAAATCCGGCGGCAAATTGCAGAAAACGGCGGCAACTGGGGCCAGTTCAATGCCTTTACCTACGCCCTTTTGCGGCCCAACGTCAAGCCCCTTGCTTTTGAAAACAAAATCAAAGAGATGTACGACAAGTACATGGCGTCCATTTTTAAACCCCTGAATATCCGCATCGCGTATGTGGTGCAACCGGTGCCCGACATTCACCTGCATTCCATCATGGAAGGCGAACCCGAACCACTGGGCAGTTTGGCATATGTCCGAATTCTGGGGATGACAGCCATCTTTCTGGTGCTGTTGGCCTGCATCAATTACATCAACCTCACCACTGCACGGGGCACCCGCCGCGCCCGCGAGGTTGGCATCCGCAAAGCGCTGGGCTCGTCGAGGGGCGCTTTGGCGACGCAGTTTCTGACCGAATCAGCCCTGCTGGCGACGGTTTCCGGGGTTTTAGGGTTAGGATTGGCCTATCTGCTGTTACCCGTATTTAACGAGATGTCCGGAAAATCTCTGGAGTCCGATGCGCTTTTCCATCCCACGATCCTTGGCAGCCTGGCGGTGATTTTGGTTTTGGCCGGGCTTATTGCAGGCAGCTATCCGGCGCTGGTACTGTCGGGCTACAAACCGGTGGCTGTGCTAAAAGGCGAATCCATCAAAAGTGGCGGCGGTTTGCTGCGACAGGGCTTGGTGGTGGTGCAATTTGCCGTTTCCCTCATCATGCTGATTGGTACCGGCGTGATTTACGACCAACTTAATTTTTTGAAAAACAAAGAATTGGGTTTTCAAAAAGACCAGGTAATTGTGTTACAACCCCAACCGCCCGGCGCGCAACGGGCTGACGTAATTGCTTTCCGCAATGCTTTGCAGCAAAATCCTGCCGTAATTGCTGCGGGTAGCACGTGGTATTCCCCGGGTCAGAATAATGCGGATAAAAATGTCGTCAACATTGAGACCAAAGAAGGCATGAAAGACATCGGTCTGGATATGACTGGTATAGATGAATTTTACCTTAGCACGATGGGCATCCAACTGAAAGAGGGACGCGCTTACGAAGGCGTACCCGGAGACACGCTCAATTCGGCCATTGTGAACGAAGCGTTGGTTAAAAAAATGGGATGGACGGATCCTATTGGCAAAAAGTTGAGGTGGTCTGGTAATCCTGATATTCCGCATGCCCAGGTCATTGGCGTCGTCAAAGATTTTCACCAAAAATCGCCTTACAATCCGATCGAACCTCTGGTCATGATTTACCGCCCGGTCGCCTACACGGTACACGCCAAAGTGAAGGCCACCGACTTACCGGAAACCCTCAAAAGCATAGAAAGCGCCTGGAAAACGGCTTTTCCGGCACAGGATTTCCGATACACCTTTTTGGATGAAACGTTCAACGAACAATTTGCTGCGGACCAAACGCGGGGTACCCTGTTTTCTGTTTTTTCCGGGTTGAGTATGTTCATCGCCTGTCTTGGTTTACTGGGGCTTGTTGCCTATACGACTGAGCAGCGGCGGCGTGAAATTGGCATCCGGAAAGTCCTGGGCGCCGGCCATGGTCAGGTTGTTGCGCTGCTTACGCGGCATTTTGTGCGATTGGTACTGATTGCGGGCCTCATTGCGATCCCGCTTGCCGCCTGGTTTTTGCTGGGATGGCTGTCGGAATTTCCTTACAAAACGCCTTTGCAACCCCTGACTTTTGCCGGGGCTTTGTTGCTCCTGTTGTTGCTGACTTTGCTGACGGTGGGGTTTCATGCGATCCGGGCAGCGCTGGCGAATCCGGTGAAAAGCCTTCGAAGCGAGTAGGGGCGACCCTCGCGGTCGCCCAAATACAAGAGGCGGAGCCTCGCGCCAGCGGGCATCTTATCTTGTTCCATAAAATTCCCGAAGGGAAGACAGGATTATAGACATCGCGCCAACGGATTACAACGTGACATCGTCATAATACAATAAAAAACACCACCATCATGCTGACGAACTACCTGAAATTCGCATTTCGCAGTCTGCTGAAAAACCCATTGTTTACGACGCTGAACGTATTCGGCCTTGCCCTGGGATTGGCTGTTTCGCTGTTGTTGTTTTTGCATGTGCAGCACGAGTTGTCCTTTGATCATTACCACAAACGGGCAGGCGACATCCACCGGGTGATGCTCAATACCTTCTGGGATCCCGAAAATCCTGAAAAATTGGCCAATGCCCCCAATGTGGTAGGGCCTGCTGCGAAAGACAATATCCCGGCCGTAGAGCAATATGCCCGCCTGATGAAGCACGGATTTGGGGCTTCTGCTTTTGTAACCGCCCGGGAAAATAAGTTGGTGGAAGAGGATCTGTACTGGGCTGACCCAAGTTTGGTGGATGTATTTGATATTCCGGGGGTTGCCGGCGATTTGAAAGCTGCGTTGACCCAACCCAATACCGTGGCCCTGAGCCGTTCTTCGGCCATACGCTATTTTGGGACTTCTGATCCGATTGGACAAACCCTCAAAATAGACCAGTTTCCCCCGCTTGAAGTAAAGGCGGTTTATGAAGATTTTCCAGCTAACTCAACGCTTGACGCAGCCGTGCTGGGCGCTTTTTCAACAATTGAATGGGCCAGCAAAAAATTGGTCTGGAGCAATGCCAGTTTTGAAACCTGGTTGTTGCTCAATCCGGATGCCAACCCTCAGCGCGTTGAAATGCAATTGGCAGCGCTGCTTGACAAAAACGTTCCGAAATCGGAGCAGCGTTATTCGATGTGGTTGCAGCCTTTGTCCGACGTCTACCTCCATTCTGCCGATGTCCGTTGGAACTACTCCAAACGCGTTGGCGATCCGAAACAGGTCGGCATTCTGGCCGCATTGGCTTTGGCCGTGCTGCTGATCGGCTGTTTTAACTATATGAACCTGACTACGGCCCGTTCGCAGTTGCGTTTTCGGGAAGTGGGCATCAATAAAAGTTTGGGCGCCTCCCGAAAACAGTTGATCAGTCGCTTCTATGCAGAAACCGGGGTATTAACGGGGGCAGCGCTGTTGCTGGCAATTGGATTGCTGGCGATCGGGATCCCGCTTTTTAACCAACTTGCAGACAAACAATTGGAATTGAGAGTATTGTTGCAGCCGGAAATGCTGGCTGCAATCTTTGGCATCGGGGCTCTTGTGGTTTTAGTGGCGGGTTCTTATCCGGCATTTTTTCTTTCCGCATTTTCACCGAAAAACCTGTTGCAAACCACGTTTCGCAAAAACAGCAATGCCGGGTGGCTGCGGCGCTCTTTAGTGACCGCCCAGTTTACTGCTTCGGTGATGCTGATCATCGGAACCTTAGTTTTGTACCAACAAATGCAGTTTATTCAACAAAAAAACTTAGGATTTGAACCGCAGCAGGTGGTCGCCATTACCACCATTGCTGCCGAAAATAAAACGCAATTAGACGCCCTCATCCAGGGGTGTCGCAGGCTGAGCAGTGTTGAAGATGTTTGCCGGGCACAAACCTACCCCGGCGCCAACGCCAGCGGTCGCAGTATTTACAAGTCTTTGGAAGACGAAACCGGGATGGAACTTCGAACCAACCGCGCCACTCCAGGGATTGAAAAAGTACTGGGCATCAAACTGCTGGCCGGCACTTCCCTGCCGGAAAAGCAGCCAAACGACACCCTCGTCAACGTCATGCTGACCAAAACGGCAGTAGATTACCTCGGCCTGACCCCGGAATCGGCAATTGGGAAAAAAGTGAATTGTAACCTTGGGAATAATTCCTATATCCGCGGTGTCGTGGAGGATTTTCACTCAGAATCGTTGCACAAACCACTTGGCGCCTATGCTTTCCACGACGCCCAAACCGAAGACCGGAGGTTCCTGCTCTTGAAATTGAATACTCAAAACCTGCCGGAAACCATGCGCCAAATTCAAGACGTTTTTGATGCATCGCTCCCGCAATCCGCTTTTGAGTATAAATTTATTGACGACTACCTCGACTCGCTGTACCGGGCTGAAGCGCGCACGGCTAAGGTCGTTTTTGTTTTTTCGCTGTTGTCGGTCCTGATTTCCTGCCTTGGCTTATTCGGTCTGGCGGCGTTTGCGGCAGAACAACGCACCAAAGAAATTGGCATTCGCCGGGTGCTTGGGGCATCGGTGGCCGGCATCACCGGGTTGCTTTCAAAGGATTTTTTGAAATTGGTTTTTTTCGCCATTGCCATCGCTTCGCCTTTAGCTTACTATTTGATGGACAAGTGGTTGGCTGATTTTGCTTACCGCATCGAAATTCAGTGGTGGATGTTTGCTGCCGCTGGCGCCGGCGCATTAGCCGTCGCTTTTCTGACGGTAAGCCTTCAAAGTGTAAAAGCGGCGCTGGCGAATCCGGTCAAAAGCCTGCGAAGCGAGTAGGGACGAGCCTTGCGGTCGCCCCTACAGTGAGGTGTCACCTCCATCTACCGAATTATTTCACAAATAACTGCTTCAACTGATCCACTACCTGGCCACCGCCGGAAAGGCTGATGGTATGGATTTTTTCTGCAATTTTTTCCACGTATTCCATCTCTTTCAGCTTGAACAGCATGGCGTTTTCCTCCATGAGTTTGGCCGTGTTCAACAAGCTGCGGGTGGAAGCGGTTTCTTCGCGACGCATGATGCTATTGGCCTGGGCGCGTTTTTCAGCGATCAGCACCTGGTTCATGATGTCCTTGACATCGCCCGGCAGGATGATGTCTTTTACACCGAAGCTCAATAACTCAATACCCAATTGCAGCGCTTTTTCCACAGCGGCGGCCATCACATTTTTAGCGATCTGATCTTTGTTTTCCATCAGTTCGTCAAAAGTCAGGCGACCGGTGATTTCGCGCAAAGCCATCTGCATTTGCGTGTACAATTGCTTTTCAAAATCCTTGTTTTCCACCAAAGCTTTTACCAGATCTGCAACTTTGTACTGCACGGTAAAATTGATGCGCAATTGGGCTTTGTCTTTCGTCAGGACTTCCTGACCGCCGATGTCTGCCGTGATCTGGCGCATGTCCGTTTTTACGACCGTCACCGTGTCGCTGTTTTTCCAGAAATGGTAATTGCCCGGCCCCAGTGTGCGTTCCATCATGCCGTTGACAAACAGGATGCCCTGCTCAAAAGCTTCGACCCGGAAGCTGCGGATATAATAAGCCAAAGCCCCTTTTTCGATCAGGTTTTTATCAATGTCATTGCCGATATAGAGGCTGCGCATATCTGCCTTGATGGCGGTATATTCCGTTGCACCGTTCCAGAAAGCAAACTTACCTGCAGTCAGCGACTGGTTGAAATTACCGTCTTTATAAAGCAGGGCAATTTCGTAGTCTTTGACCTCCAGGACCTCTAACAGCTCCGAAAGCTGCTCGTTTTGCAGCAAAACATTCAATTCCTGAGAAGGAAAAAAAGGTTGGGACATGTTGAATACCTCTACGGTTTCCCAAAAGCCAATCCAGTATTGGCCAGCCGTCAGGACGTTCGTCAATTCTTTGTTTTTGAAGACTAAGCCGACGTAATTGGAGTTGATGATGACTCGTTTCATGACGTTTATTTGTTGTTGATTTTTATAAAAAAAAACACATCGGGACTTGCCCATTTGCGGTAAGCGGAGGAACCGGTTTGGCGGGCAGGGCGTTGCTCGGCTGGTTCCGGGCATGGAACGGATCATTTTTGCCGGGTATTTAAACCCCACAAAACCTTTCCGAACCTGCACAAAACGGTTTGATCAACGTTGTGCCGGCCTCAATTGATGCCTGCAAAGCTTGCTGCAAACTGCCATCCGGCCAGACAAGCCCGATGTGTTTGGCGGGCGATTTGAAAAGTGCCCTTCTTTGTGATTGATGGATTAAAAGTCCATTGCATGACCAACTATGCTAACTGATACCAAAATCAGTGCAGGATTCGAACCTGCGTGGTAAGACACCTATCCGCCATTACCTGAATATTGTTCCGGAATCCGGGCAATACACCAGCGCCATACAGAAACGCCCGGCAAGGGTAAAAACGCGATTGTGTCTTTTCTTTATGTTGCTCGTAACATGTTTTTCT
>JALHRK010000361.1 GCA_022841505.1 Saprospiraceae bacterium
ATTGAATGCTATATATTCAATGAAGGTGATGACGAATATAAAGCCATTCAATATCACACGTTTTCTCTGAAAACAAACACTAATTAACCACTATCCATTTAGTTGATTGTCTGCTCTTTAGAGTTCGAGAGCAAGGCATTTGAAGGCCCGTTTCGACTTGACTTCGACTGCCCTCAGCCAGCAGCTCAACGTCCGGTTATTGAGTTGGAGACTGAGCGGAGTCGAAGTCGAGCCGAGCATAACACAGCTAAGGTGGCTGAGTATAGTCGAAGCCCGGACTATAAAAACAGACACTAAATAAACAACATATGCGTCCCTACGCCCGAGCCCTGCTTATAAAAATCACCCACCGTAATCACGCCATCTACGTCTTCGTACAGATCTTCTTTTTTGTAGTGGAACATGTCCATCGCTAATTTGCAAGCCCAAAGCTTAACGCCGGAAGCTTTCAAAATATCGAGAAATTCATGTACATCCGGCATATCAATGCGCTCCATTTCTTTTTTCATCATGTGGGTTGCCAGGGCTTCCATACCCGGAAGTCCGCCCAGCAAGGTAGGCATGTGCATGGCCGGATTGCCAACCGTTGCAATGTGCAGGTGTTCGAGTTTTTGTTTGTGGATGGCTTCCAAACCGAAGAATGTAAAGAACATTTCCGCTTCGATGCCTTCCATCCTGGCCCCGTTGGCGAGCACAAAAGCTGCGTACACGTTTTCAAGCGTTGCTTTCGACAGGATGATCATCATTTTTTTAATATCGCCATTGTTCTCGTTCATGACTGTTGTGTTTGATTGTGAAACTTAACTATTGTCCGTCCACTTCGTCGGGTGTCTGCTCTTTAGAGTTCGAGAGCAAGGCATGCGAAGACCCCGAAAATGGGAGTCCCGCCCGCCGGACGGGATGACTGTTTTCGGGGTCGAGCATAACGCAGCTATCGGACTATAAAGACAGACACTCACTAAATACAGCTGACGGGTTTCGGAATCCCTGCAATCTTAGAAGCCGTCTTCAGCGGCGCCATGGGAAACAGCTGATAAAATTCCTTGATGTCCACCACCCCGCTTTTTCCGATTTTGCGGATGCTGAGTGGTACGTCGTTTTTGAACTCTTTTTGCAGGTAAGTGATGACTTCCCAGTGACGGGGCGTCATGACAATGCTGGCTTCCTGAGCCAATTCGGTTCCGACTGCCTGATTCCATTGAGAAAAATCAGTGAGATAACCCTCTTCGTTGACCTGTACGGGTATCCCGGCAATTATTTTTTCCATTATTGAGTGTTTTAAAGTTAATCAAATTGTTTTCCTGACTCCGACATGGTCGCCGAAACGAACGGAATGTGGGTGCCCTTCAGCAGCATATTCCAATAAATCCAGCGGAATGCCAGCTTGCCCATGTGGTTGATGCGGCTTTCTTTCAACAGACGCAAAGGCCCGATGCCCGGGAACGGGAAAGTGCCCTCCACCGGTTCGTGCGTATAGTTGAAATCAATGAGCAGGGCTTTGCCGTTGCCGGTTTCCACAAAGCAGTTGGCGTGTCCGTCGAATTCTTCTTTCAGGGGCTCGCCTGCAATGTAGTGGAGGATATTGTCGGTCAGAATTTCCGCCTCGAAGTGCGCCACAGACCCCGCTTTGGAAGCTGGAATATCACTGGCGTCGCCCAGCACGAAAATATTTGGCCAGTTTTTGGATTGAAGGGTGGCTTTGTGGGTTGGCACGTAGTTGAGGTCATCCCCCATGCCAGAGCGGGCAATGACTTCATCCCCTTTGTTGGTTGGCACGGTGACCAGCAGGTCAAAAGGCACGGTGCGCCCTCCGTAATCAACAATCGTTTTTTGCTCGTTGTCAATGCGTTCGATGGCAAAATCGCTTTCGATTTTAATGTGCTTTTCTTCGAGCAGGTGTTCTAAGGCAGCAGTTGCTTTAGGTTTGGTAAAGGCGCCGCTCAAAGGCGTAACAAAGGTAAGTTCCACCTGGTGGCGCATATTTCTGTGTTTGAAATAAGAATCGGCCAAAAATGCAAATTCAAGCGGCGCTACCGGGCATTTGATGGGCATTTCTGTGATGTGCACCACCATCTTTCCGCCTTCCCAATCCCGCAATTTATTGCGCAAAGCCAGGGCACCTTCAAACGTATAAAAGTCGAAGACGCTTTTTTGCCACTCCGCGCCCTGCATGCCCTCGGTTTCTTCCGGCGCAATTTTGCAGCCGGTGGCAACGATCAGGATGTCGTAGGACAAATGGTCGCCGCTTATCATGCTCACATAATTTTCCTGTGGCACAATGCGCTCAATGGTTTCATTGATCAGGTTCACCCCTTTCGGAATAAAATCCTTGATGGGCTTAACGATATCTTCCGGATCGTAAATGTCAAACGGGAGAAACAAGTAACCTGGCTGGTAATAGTGTTCTTTCCTTTCATCAATGATGTCAATCTCCCATTCGCCCGAATTTAAGCGGTGATGGAGGTGGTTGGCCATCATCGTGCCAGCGGTGCCGGATCCAAGAATGATGATGCGTTTCATGGTTCAATTTTTCAATGATCAAACCCGATATCGGGTTGTTTTCATGAATAAATTTCGGTCAAAACATCCCGTTTTTCAAAGCGAAAAATCTTTGAAAAAGGAAGCGAAAATCATTGACATTCTCGCAATTTTGTCCAGAACCGGGTTAAAGAAATTAAATTATAAAGAATGGGCAGGTCTGTACATAAAATATTGATAACAAAGCTTCTGTGAGCATTGAGCACGCGGTAAAAAATTGATTTTTTGATGGAATTCGATTTTGGATTCGTTGAACGGCGTTCGGCGATACAGGGGCTTACCCTCCCAACTTCCGCTCCAGCAACGCCGTCGCGGTTTTCGGCTCTGCCTGTCCTTTCGAGCGGCGCATCATTTCGCCCATAAAGAAGCCCATCAGGCCTTTTTTACCTTTGCGGTAATCGGCGACTTTGTCGGGAAACGCAGCCAGCACTTCGTCTGCAAGGGTTTCGAGGAAACTGTCGTCGGTGGTTTGAATGAGTTGCAACTCCTGCGCCAGGTCGGCAGCAGGTAGCTCGGGCCGGGCAATGAGAGCCGGCAGCAGGCGTTGGTAGGCGATGGCGGCGCTTACTTTACCCTCATCAATGAGTTGAATGAACGCAGCTAAGGCCATTGGAGATACCGGGAAAGCTGCGATTTCCAGGCCGGTTTCTGTACACCAGGGCAGCAATTTATTGATGACTAAGTTGGCTGCCGATTTTTTATTCGGCGTGTAGTCACAGAGCTCGCTGTAGAAAAAGGCGGTGTTTTTGTCTTCGGTCAGCAACTGGGCATCGTATTCCGAAAGGCCAAACCCTTCGCTCATGAAGCGGGCCTTTAATTCCCAGGGCAGAGGCGGCATGGCGCTCCGGGTGGCGGTCAGAAAGGTTTCGACCAATTCCACCGGCAGGAGGTCAGGTTCCGGAAAATAGCGGTAATCATGCGCGTCTTCTTTGTCGCGCAACGGCGAAGTGGTCCCATTCACCGGGTCGAATTGCAGGGTTTGTTGCGAAACGCGGCCACCCGATTCCAGCAGGTCAATTTGCCGGCGGCGCTCGAATTCAATGGCCCGGCGCGCATAGCGCATGGAGTTGAGGTTTTTGATTTCGCAGCGCTCGCCGAGTTTCGTGGCGCCCAGGCGGCGCACAGAAACGTTGCAATCGCAGCGCATTGAGCCTTGTTCCATATTGCCATCTGAAACGTCTAAATAGCGCACCAACTGGCGCATGGCCGTCATGAAGACGTCCACTTCTTCGGGCGAACGCAGGTCGGGTTCTGTAACGATTTCCAGCAAGGGTACCCCGGCGCGGTTCAGATCCACCAAAGAATGGCGCGCATCGGTGTCGTGTACAAGTTTGCCAGCGTCTTCCTCCATGTGGATGTGGTGGATGCGCACGATTTTCGTTTCGCCGCCCACCTCGATGGCCAACGTGCCGCCAATGCAGATCGGTTGCCGATCTTGTGTAATCTGGTAGCCTTTCGGCAAATCGGGATAGAAATAGTTTTTGCGATCAAATGCATTCCGCCGGTTGATGGCACAACCCAACGCGAGGCCCAGCCGCACCGCCAGCGCCACCTGCTGCCGGTTCAACCGGGGCAACGTACCCGGATAGCCCAAAGAAACCGGGCTGACATGCGTATTCGGGTCGCTGCCAAAACCGGCGTCATCCCGACAAAAAGCTTTGCTCTGCGTGGCTAATTGCACATGGACTTCCAGGCCGATGACGGTTTCGTATTGATCGTACATTTGCTTAAATCTTAAAACTCAGCATTCCCCGGTGTGCGCGGAAAAGCAATCACATCGCGAATATTGCCCATTCCGGTAATAAAAAGCACCATGCGTTCAAAACCCAGACCAAACCCCGCGTGTGGCGCACCGCCGAATTTACGCAAGTCTAAATACCAACCCAATTCCGCTTCGTGGATGTTCATTTCCCGGATGCGGCTGAGGAGGCGATCGTAGCGCTCTTCGCGTTGCGAACCGCCAATGACTTCGCCGATGTAGGGAAACAGCACGTCCATGGCAGCAACCGTTTTGCCGTCGTCGTTCATGCGCATATAGAATGCCTTGATGTCTTTCGGGTAATCGCGCACGATGACCGGTTTCTGGAATTCCTTCTCCACAAGGTAGCGCTCGTGTTCGGCTTGCAAGTCGCTCCCCCAGACCGGTTCAAACTGGAAGCGGCCTTTTTTGAAATCTTTGGAATTGCGCAGCAAATCAATGGCCTCAGTATAGGTAATGCGGGCAAAATCGTTGTCTACTACAAAACGCAGCATCTCGATCAGGCCCATTGGGCGCCGTTTGTCGGTCGGCAGGTTTTTTTCTTCTTCCTGAATGCGTTTGTCTAAGAATTCGAGGTCGTCGGGCAGGTTGGTCAGCACGTAGTTGATGAGGTATTTTACAAAATCTTCCGCGAGGTTCATGTCGTCGAAGATGTCGTAGAACGCTACTTCCGGCTCGATCATCCAGAATTCGGCCAAGTGGCGCGACGTATTGGAGTTTTCTGCCCGGAACGTCGGCCCAAACGTATACACTTTGCCCAGCGCCAGGGCAGCAATTTCGGCCTGCAACTGCCCCGATACCGTCAGGTTGGTGGCTTTGCCAAAGAAGTCCTGCTTATAGTCAATCGCGCCGTCTTCGGTGCGCGGCAGGTGTTCCGGGTCGAGTGTGGAAACGCGGAACATCTCCCCGGCGCCTTCTGCATCGCTGCCCGTAATGATGGGCGTGTGCATGTAGTAGTAGCCGTTGTCGTTGAAATATTTATGAACCGCGTAGGCAATGGCGTGGCGAATGCGGAAAACAGCGCTGAACGTGTTGGTGCGCATCCGGAAATGTGCGTTTTCACGCAAAAACTCCATCGTCTGGCGCTTGGGCTGGAGCGGGTATTCGTCTGGGTTGTTTTCGCCCAGTATTTCGATTTCTTGGGCCGTGAGTTCCACCGTTTGGCCGGCGCCCTGGCTTGCCACCAACTGGCCCGTCACTTTCAAACAGGCGTGGTATTTGATTCGGGCCAGCACGTCCTCGGGGAAATTTTCAAAATCCACCACAATTTGCAGGTCTTTCATGCCCGTGCCGTCGTTGAGCGCGATGAAGCGGTTGGAGCGAAAAGCGCGTACCCAGCCCATGACCGTGACGACTTCGTTCAGATTCGGCTGCGCCAGGATGCTGGCAATTTCAGTGCGTTTCATATCTTGTTGAGACGTTAGATGTTAGACATTAGATATTAGACCGAACACGGGTCTGATAGCTTGAGGGCGGCAAAGGTAGGGATAATTTGAAGATTTGAAGATTAGGTGATTTGAAGATTTGAAGATTAGTTGCGTTAATTGATGAGGATACAGAACCCCAAAGAACAACCTTCTTCAATAACCCAAAAAAATAAACCGATCTTCGCGGACAATCCACGACGTTGCTTTTATGAACCATACAGACCTAATCACGCTGCAACAAAACCTGAAACAGCGCTACGACATCGAAGAATTCCCTTTAAGCATCGGGCAAATAGAATTGCAATGGCTGCGGATTCAAAACACCGACCAGCTTTTTGATGAATTGCTGGCAAGGGATTCTGACGATCCCGATCTGGAAGACGAGCGCATGCCTTATTGGGCCGATCTGTGGCCTTCTGCCCTGGCGCTTTCGCAATACCTGCTGCGCAACCCCGGGTTGCTGTCGGGCAAACCCACTTTGGAAATCGGTTGTGGCTTGGGCTTGTGCGGCATGGTCGCAGCCAGCCTGGGCGCGCGGGTGACCCTGTCGGATTACATGCCGGAACCTTTAGAAGTGGTGCGCTACCTCTGGTTGCTGAACCGCAACGAAGAACCGGATTTGCTGCAATTGGACTGGCGATACCCACCCCAAAACCTGCAATTTGACGTCTTGTTGGCTTCAGATGTGTCTTACGAAGCGCGGGCGCACGAGCCGTTGATTGGCGCCATCCGGAAATTGCTCAAACCCGGCGGTCGCGTACTGCTCAGCGAACCCCGCCGCTCTACGGCTAA
>JALHRK010000362.1 GCA_022841505.1 Saprospiraceae bacterium
AGCACCCGGGCGTCTTCGCCCCGCTTGTGTTTTTCGATGTTTTCGCGGATGATGCGCAGGGCGTCGGCTTTGGCCATGGTTGTTGAGTTTGGTTTTTTTAAGAAAGGATAAATATGGGAAGAAAAGCTTTGAGGAAGGAGAAAAAGTGAAAGGAATTAGTAAGGAAGCATGGCTTTTGAATGATGTAAAGCCTTCCTTAGCAGCCTTGCGAGCGATTGTTTCCCGCAAAGAGCGCCAAGGTTTCGCAAAGGTCGCAAAGTGTGGCGTCCTGCTTTGCGTCCTTAGCGAAACCTCTGCGGCCTTTGCG
Organism: Saprospiraceae bacterium; assembly: GCA_022841505.1. GTDB lineage: Bacteria > Bacteroidota > Bacteroidia > Chitinophagales > Saprospiraceae > JABWAJ01. The sequence goes on from JALHRK010000362.1 coordinate 308, forward strand.
GGGAATTTTAGACGCAAGTCAAAACCTCTATGTTCCGAAGCCGCAGTTCTTTGGCAACCGCTTTGGGGATGTGTTCATCCAGAAAAAACTTAACGCCCGCCATGAAATTCTGCCCGGTTGATTTTGGAAGGAATTTCCTTTTTCAGCTTTGCAACCTGAGCCTGCTCAGCGTCCCATTTTTCCCGCAGCGATTTTTGGTTCAAATGGTAAAACGCCAAAGCAGAATAGACATCCGGCAAGGTCAAATCATAAGTATCGGCGATTTCGTTTGCACTCATGCCAAGTGATTCGAACCTGGAAACAATGTCCTTTACCCGAATCCGCCGGCCTTCGATTTGTGGTTGGTTTTCCATCATTTCGGGCGATTGGACAATCCTGGTAGCAATTGAAAGTGTGGATATAAGAAATCACTTATGATGGATGTAATAAACAAAGTTTATACAAAGATAACAGAAAAAACGATTTTTCGGTACCCTCTGTTTTAGCGCTTTCCCGGGAATTAATTCGCTTTCCCTTCCAAGTTCCGAATGCCGCCAAATGCGCCCGGCCATCCAATATTTTCACACAACGGCACAACGCCCACTACGAAAAAACGAAGTTTTGGAGTCGTTCGCGTTGTGAACGTTGTGCCGTTGTGTGAAACAATATAAATTCTTGGCCATCCAATATTTTCACACAACGGCACAACGCCCACTACGAAAAACCGAAGTTTTGAGTCGTTCGCGTTGTGACCGTTGTGCCGTTGTGTGAAACAATATAAATTCTTAGTGTAAAAGGAGTGGCAGCAACCTGCTCACCATCCCATCTTCCCCGCAAAATAATCCCCCCAATTCCCGCAAAATCCCCTACCTTTGCACCCGTTTTTAAACCACAACATCCTCCGTTTATGCTCACGGTAACCGATCTGGCTTTGCAATATGGCAAGCGCGTGCTTTTTGAAGAAGTCAACCTCAAATTTACGCGCGGCAACTGCTATGGCGTCATTGGCGCCAATGGCGCCGGCAAATCCACGTTAATGAAAATCCTTGCCGGCGAAATAGACGCCAACCGAGGCAACGTGTCGCTGGAGCCAGGCAACCGCATGGCGGTGCTGAAACAGAACCACTTTGAGTTTGACGAAGAAGAGGTACTGAACACGGTGATCATGGGCTACCGCGAGCTGTACGACATCATGATCGAAAAAAACGCGATCTACATGGACCCGGACGCGACGGATGAAGACGCCATGCACGCCGCAGAACTGGAAGCAAAATTCGGCGAAATGGGCGGCTGGAGCGCAGAAAGCGACGCGGCGGAATTGCTGAGCAACCTCGGCATTCCGGAAGCATTGCACTACCGCCAAATGAAAGACCTCACCGGCGCCGAAAAAGTGAAAGTGCTGCTGGCACAGGCCCTGTTCGGCAACCCCGACCTGCTGCTGCTGGATGAGCCCACCAACGACCTCGACGCGGAGACCATCACCTGGCTCTGCGACTTTCTGGCGGATTTTAAAAATACCATCATCGTGGTTTCGCACGACCGCTATTTCTTAGACATGGTGTGTACACACGTGGCGGATATTGACTTCAAACGGGTGAACCTCTACTCGGGCAACTATACCTTCTGGTACGAAACCAGCCAGATGATGGCACGCCAGATGGCGGACAAGAACAAAAAAACGGAGCAACGCCGGTCAGAATTGATGGAATTCATCCAGCGATTCAGCGCCAACGCCTCCAAATCGAAGCAGGCGACGTCGCGTAAAAAAGCGTTGGAAAAACTCAACCTCGAAGAAATTCGCCCCTCCAGCCGGAAATATCCCTACATCGCGTTTAAACCGGAGCGCGAGCCGGGCGACCAGATCCTGCGCATTGACGGCCTCTCCAAGCGCGGCAACGACGGCGACTGGCTGTTCCGCGACCTCAGTTTTTCGATGAATAAAAACGATAAGATTGCGCTCATCAGCCGCGACAGCACGGCCCTGACCACGTTTTACAGCGTTGTAGCCGGCGAGGAACCTGCGGACAGCGGAACCATCGAATTCGGACAAACCATCCTCTGGGAATACCTGCCCAACGACAATACCGCTTTTTTCAGCGGCAATAACGACAACGACCTCATCAACTGGCTGCGCGAATATTCGAAAGAAAAAGACGAGCAGTTCATCCGCGGCTTTTTGGGGCGCATGCTGTTCAGCGGCGAAGAAGTGTTCAAAAAATCATCCGTGCTTTCGGGCGGGGAGAAGGTGCGCTGCATGTTCGCCAAAATGATGCTCCAGAACCCGAATTTTCTGCTCTTAGACGAACCAACCAACCACTTGGACCTGGAATCCATCAGCGCGCTGAACAACGGCCTCACCGACTTCAAAGGCAACCTGATCATGACTTCCCATGACCACCAGTTGCTGCAAACGGTGTGTAACCGCGTCATCGAAATCGGCCCCGGCGGCGTCATTGACCAGTTGATGTCGTTCGAGGAATATCTGACTTCGGATAAGATTAAGGGGTTGCGGGCGAAGTTGTATGGCAGTGTGGCGGTGTAATTTTATTTCCACATCATAGTTTTTTTTACCACATAGGCCACATAGTTGTTTTCACAATAGATCACATAGGGCTTATGTAGCCTGTCAAGGGTGCAGCGCCTATATGGCCTATGTGAAACCCTCTATGTGAACTATATGGTAAAGCATCTAAACCTGTAAGGAAAAGCACTACACGTCTGGTAATGCTGCAAAATATTCGTTCACAAAGGTTTTCTGCCCCTCTTTGAAAAGGTTTTTGACATGAAAATTGATCAAAATACCTTTTGGAGCCTTCAGGTGTTTCATATAGGAAAGTAAAATGGCTTCGAAGACTGGATGCATTTCAATAGTTGCCTTGTTTTCAACAACAATTAAGCCTTCTACTAAGATGTCATATCGCAATTCGCAGTCCAGAATAATTCCTTTATAGGGTACTTCGACGCTTTGTTGTGAGGTCGTTTTTAAGTTTCGCAATTGAAGTTCGTGTATGAAAGCTCTCTCATAATTTTTTTCAACAAGCCCGGGCCCAAAAACTTTATGTACCTCAATTGCTGCGCCAATGATTTCAAAAGACAGCTCATTAACCATTTTTTTTGTAATTCTTTGTTCCATGATATAATATTTGTTATTTTGAAAAAGCAATAATGTTAAAAACTTTTTATTTAGCTGCAAAGCAAAAGTTGAGTATTTTGCTCTCCAAACATAGCATCAGCTCTATGTGACCTATGTGAAAACCCCTATGTGAACTATGTGGTAAAAAAAATAACGTGGTAAAAAAAACTATGCAGTGAGATGAAAAACATAGACGCCCATAACCACGTCCGCGGCGAATCGGTCTACTTAGACGACCTGCCTCTGCAACAAGGTACCTTGTTTGCCTGCGTGTTCGATTCGCCTGTGGCGCACGGTAGAATCCGGGAAATCCATTTGCAGGAAGCCCTGGACGTGGAAGGCGTCGTTCAAATCATCCTGGCCAAAGACCTTCGGGGAGAAAACCAGATCGGCGGCATCATCCCCGACGAGCCGCTTTTAGCCGATGGCCACGTCCATTTTCAGGGGATGCCAATTGCCCTGGTTTTGGCGGAAAGCGAAGAAAGTGCGCGCGCTGCCGCAAAAAAGATCACCGCCGACATCGAGCCGCTGGAAATCATCACCGACCCGCGGGTGGCTTTTGAAAAAAACGAACTCATCATTCCGCCAAAGCGCTTCCGACTGGGCGATACAGCCGGCGCTTTTGAAAGCTGCAACCATATTTTTGAAGGCCGCGCCGACGTGAACGGGCAGGAGCACCTGTACATTGAAACGCAGGGCGCTTATGCGCTTCCGACCGAAGGCGGCGGATTGAAAATCTACTCCTCCACCCAGGGGCCGACCGCAGTGCAACGCGCAGTCGCCAAAGTGACCGGGTTGCCCATGCACCGCATCGAAGTGGAAGTGGGGCGGCTGGGTGGCGGCTTCGGCGGCAAAGAGGATCAGGCCAATGCCTGGGCGGCCCTGTGCGCAGTGGGCGCCCAACTCACCAAACGCCCGGTGAAATACAGCCTGAACCGCGTAGAAGACCTGCGCATGACGGGCAAACGGCACCCCTATTCGGCGGATTACAAAATCGGATTGGATCAGAATTTTAAAATCAAAGCTTACGAAGTCGTTTTTTATCAAAACGCCGGCGCTGCTGCCGACCTCTCCCCTGCTGTGCTGGAGCGTACCCTTTTTCATTGCACCAACAGCTATTTTGTGCCAAACGTAAACGCCACCGCTTACAGTTGCCGCACCAACCTGCCGCCCAACACAGCTTTTCGGGGGTTTGGCGGGCCGCAGGGCATGTTTGTGATCGAATCGGCCATTGTGCACGCAGCGGAACAATTGGGCGTGGCTCCGGCCCTGATTCAGCAAAAAAACCTGCTGAAAACCGGCGATGAATTCCCTTACGGGCAATTGGCGGAAAGCGAGGCGGAGAGTTCATGGGATCAAGCCATCCGGCAATTTGATTTCGAAACCCTGCGCCGCGAAACAGCCGATTTTAATGCAAAAAATACGCACCTGAAGCGCGGATTGGCCCTCATGCCCGTTTGCTTCGGCATTTCGTTTACCAAAACCCTGATGAACCAGGCGCGGGCGTTGGTACACGTCTACACCGACGGCTCCGTGGCGGTTTCCACTGGCGCTGTGGAAATGGGCCAGGGTGTGAACACCAAAATGCTGCAAGTGGCCGCGCAGACCTTTTCCATTCCGCCCGAATGGGTCAAGGTGCATACGACCAATACCCTGCGGATTGCCAACACCTCCCCTTCCGCAGCTTCTGCCACGGCTGATTTGAACGGAAAAGCGACCCTGCTCGCCTGCGAAGCCATTTTGAACCGCCTGAAAATTGTCGCGGCAGAAGAATTGTATCCGAACGAAGACAGTGCCCGCCATGCAGCCGCCATCCACATCAAAAACGGCCTTGTCTGGTACGATGACCAACCCACAACTTTGGATTGGAAAACGTTGATTAGTGCGGCTTTCGCCAAAAGGGTCAACCTCAGCGAGCACGCGCATTACGCGACTCCTGGCGTGAATTTCGACTGGACAACGGCCAAAGGCCACCCGTTTGCCTACCACGTTTACGGCGTTGCCGCAGTGGGCGCAACGGTGGATTGCCTGCGCGGTACGTATGAAATTGATTTTGTAAAAGCCGTGCACGACTACGGCAAAAGCATGAACGACGCCGTGGATTTTGGGCAAATCGAAGGGGGCATTGTGCAGGGCATCGGCTGGATGACCTTAGAAGAATTGGTCTACGACGCGGCGGGCAAATTGCGTTCCAACGCCCTTTCCACGTATAAAATCCCGGACATCTATTCGGTTCCGAAAGTCATCGAGGTGGAACCTTTGCAAACCGACCGCTCCAACCTCGCCATTTTTAACTCCAAAGCGGTGGGCGAACCCCCGCTGATGTACGGCATCGGTGCGTATTTTGCCATCCGCGACGCCATCCGGGCATTCCGTCCGGAAGCAGTCCCGGCTTTCGACGCACCGTTTACCGCAGAAAAGGTACTGTTGTGTTTGCACGAATTGCAGGCGGAATATGCGGCCTGATGCGGAATTGACACTGTGGCAATTTATAGCCAAACGCCTGAAAGCGCAGCAAAAAGTAGCGTTGCTCGTCGTCGTGGAAAGCATGGGGAGCAGTCCCGGCAGAGCGGGCTTCAAAATGGCGGTGGACGCCGAGGGCGCGCTCTGCGGCAGCATCGGCGGTGGCTTCATGGAAATCAAATTGGTGGAATTGGCGAAAGCCCGCATGGTGCAGGGCATCCATACGCCGCTACTCAAACGGCAGATACACCAAAAAACGGCGTCCCAAGACCAAAGCGGCATGCTTTGTTCGGGTGAACAAAGCATTGTTTTGATCCATCCGAATGCTAAAGACCTGCCAACCGTTCATGTCCTCATTCGTTGCCTGAAACAGAACAAACCCGCCATTTTGCAACTGACCGAACACGGTTTCCAGCTCTTGCAAAACCGGAAAAATGAACATGCCTTTCGCTTTGAGCGCCAACCAAATCAGGCATTCCTGTTTGAAGAAAACCTTGGTTTTAAAAACCAGCTCTATATCATCGGCGGCGGGCATTGCGCGCTGGCTTTGTCGGAATTGATGTCCAAATTGGATTTCCACATCACCTTGTTTGATGACCGGGCGGATTTAAACACCTTTGCAAAAAACCAGT
>JALHRK010000363.1 GCA_022841505.1 Saprospiraceae bacterium
GTGCAACCATGTCCATACCGTCTGGTACGCAAACCTGAATCACAACAGGATCCGTCGGAGGATTACAAGTACCGGTTTCGGTCACCGTTACCGTGTAGCAACCCGCTCCGGCGCTGGCAAATAAGAAACCGCCCGCAGGGAAACCGATGTACGTCGTCGTTGTAGTCGGCGGAGGCGTAGATCCGCCCGGGCCTGAACCTACAACCGGAGTTGCATTGACCGTGTACGTGCCTGCGCAAGTCGAACCGTTGGTTACGGTTACCGTAAACGAGCCATCGGGAACATAACCCGGGCTGATGAACGGACAGCTTGGCTTAACCGTCGTGGCAGTCACCGTGTACTGCGCATCCAAAGTCATAAAGGTTGCAGGACCGGCACAAGTGGAAACGTTATTTGGCGGCGCAATGCCGTCGCACGTTTCGCTCACAAACCACTGAAGCGTTGTACCGGGAGGTAAGCCACCCACCGTGATGGTGATCTGGCTGCCTACCACCGTCATGCCCGTTACCGGAGCGGAGAAGCTCACGACGTTGTTGAGGTAACATACTGTGGTAGTAAATAAACCCTGGCCACCTTGCGGACAGTTCGTGGCTTCAAGCGCCATGCCAACACCACCAAGGGTGACTACCCAACAGTTGTCGGTCGGCGTGTCATTGGACGTCCAGCGAAGAGAAGCCGAGTTTTGACCAATATTTAAAGTCGTGAGATTGGTTGGCACCGGGCAGCCGCCACCTACAGCCTGGACGTCAACGGACACATTAGCTGTGGCGCAATCTCCGTTCGAATCGCAAATTTGATAAGTGAAACTATCATTTCCTGTAAAACCAGGGTCGGGCGTATAGACAATAAAATCATCTGTCGGATCGCCGGGGGTGCCATTGTTATTGATCATTGCAGTACCATTGACCGGCGGGGTGATAATGGTAATCGGGTTGACTGCCGCCGGCCCGTTGTTCCCAAAATCGTCATTGCCGAGCATCATAATGTTTACTGCATTATCCTGCGTTGTAACAACTGCATCGTCAACTGCAACCGGGAGATCATCTAACGGACAGGCTAATACCGAAGACGCCGGGTCATTTCCAACATAAAGATCTATAGCAGGTGCATTGTCAACGGACGTACTCATTTCATTATTGAAATTAGCGCCCGTTTCCAATAATATGGCCATTTGTAGCGGACTGTCATTGGTAAGCACCATAATGGAAAGCGGGCCGACGCAATCATTCGTCAACCGGAAAGAAAATAAAGGAATGGGTTGCCCGGATACCGTGTTGGGACTGGGCGAGTTTTGCAGGACCACCTGATAGACATCGAAGCCCATCAGGTCAGCTGGATTCCCCGGATAATTTCCTGCATTAACCAATTGCGCATCCCAGTCTCCGGTAATGTCTATAAAACTCCCAGTGGCCGGAGCCGGAGGAATCGCAGGCAAGGTAATGGTACCGGCGGGCAACAAAAAGGTAAATAGCGCGGTTGCGATCGTAACGTCATTGGAAGTGAAGTTTGGATAAGCAACTGCAGTAACCAATTGCGGGTCGCCTGGCGCCTGTGTGAATCCGTACGTAATTTCGTTTTGCGCATTCATCAGGAATGGCGAGAGCATCCCCAGAAGGAAAAGCGAGAAGTTGTTAATTTTTTTCATGAGTTTATAAATTTGAAAAAAGTTTTGATTTGTGGATGTTGTAGGAAGCCGGAATCAGGGATTTAGCCCGATCCCGGCTCTTGAATACTTCTCACTAATCATTAATCGTCATTCGCCAACTGCTCTTTCGCAACGAAAGATTGGAGGCGCAGCAAGTTGCGTGGGTGGCTGTCCACAATGTTGAAAATGTAGTTCGGGTCATTGCTCTGCCCGCTGTAAATGGCCTCGCCACTCAGGTTTACATCTTCCGAATGATAGCCATTAAAAACATAGGACTGGAGCCGAAGCGGGTTGCCGGGCGCAGTATCTATTTTGTTGAAAATAGGCGACTTATCGTTAGCCTGACCGGAATAAACCGTAGCTTGGTTCTGGTTTGTATTCCCTGCCCAAAGTGCATAGCTCCCGCCAATCGTGGCTTGTTCAAAACCATTGAAGCCAGTACCGTCGTCCCAAAGCGCAATGGTCGTCTGGGTAAAATCAACAACGGTACCCATCGTGGAAAGGACAATCGGGTTTTCGGTCATCGCACCGAGGTGGTTGCGGTGCCGAATGGCTACGTAATAGCTGCCAGCCAAAGTACTGGCGAAAAGGAGCGGAGAACTGCCGTCTACATCCACAACATCGCCGTCCCGCTGTAACAAACCCGAACGGGTAGCTACAACTTCTGCTGGATCCAGCGGATTGCGCAATTCGATAAATACCCAATCTACCACAGAATTGCCGCCATTATCCGTAAAAATGACGCCGGAAGTAGCCGTTTCCCCACCGCCACCGTTGACATGGGTGAAAGCAGGTTGGCCGGAGTATGGCTCCGTCAGCGGCAGTTTGTTCTCGCTGCGCAGGTTATCTGCCATTAAAGGACCCGGCCCATCCATCAAAGCTCCCTGAAGCAGCATTCTCGGACTGAGGCGAACGTAGATGGCATCCACGTTAATGGCCACAGTGGCCGTGTCGCACTGGTTCGGCGTACCGCCATCACAATAAGAGTAGGTAAAGCTATCCGGTCCATTGTAGTTGGCATCCGGCGTGTAAGAGAAGGTACCGTCCGGATTTAGGGTCAACGTACCATTGTTCGTATTGGTAACTAAGGTAACATTGGTCATTGGACCATCCACATCGGTATCGTTGTCGGTCACATCACCTGATAACATTGCGTTTTCATTCACCGGATAGGTATCGTCATTGGCGACCGGAGCATCATTAACCGGGGCTATGTTAATAGTTACCAATGCCGTATCGCACTGGTTGGGTGTGCCGCCGTCACAATAGGAATAGGTAAAAGAGTCCATCCCATTGAAGTTCCCATTCGGGTTGTAAGTGAAAGTCCCATCGGGATTAATGGTCAGCATGCCATTTGCCGGGGGAGTAGCCACGGTAACGTTGGTCATCGGACCATCGGCATCGGTATCGTTGTCTGTTACATCACCCATCAAGATACCATCTTCAGTGAGGGGATAGGTATCATCGTTTGCCACCGGAGCATCATTCGCAGGAGCGACCGGAATATTAACCGTAGCAGTGTCGCACAAATTTGGCGTACCGCCGTCGCAATAAGAATAAACAAAACTGTCGGAACCATTGAAATTGAGATCCGGCGTGTAGGAGAATGTCCCATCCCCATTCAGGGTCAGTGTACCGTTTGCGACATCCGTTACCAGGGTGACCAACACCATCGGACCATCCACATCGGAATCGTTATCCGTTACATCGCCCGAAAGCGGTGCATCTTCGTTGATCGGGTAAGAATCATCCACCGCTATTGGGCCATCGTTCACCGCATTAATCGGAATAGTCACTGTGGCCGTATCACACTGATTGGGTGTGCCGCCATCGCAGTAAGAATAGGTAAAGCTGTCAGAGCCGTTGAAATTAGCGTTCGGCGTGTAGGAGAAAGTGCCGTCGCCATTGAGCGTGAGCATACCGTTTGCCACGTTCGTCACCAAAGTGATCAACACCATAGGGCCGTCTACATCCGTGTCGTTGTCAGTCACGTCACCCGACAAGGGGGCGTCTTCATTGATCGGATAGCTGTCGTCGTTCGCTATCGGCGCGTCGTTTATCGCATCTACCGTGATGGTTACCGTAGCGGTATCGCAAAGGTTGGGCGTACCGCCATCGCAATAGGAATAAACAAAGCTGTCAGAACCATTAAAGTTGGCATTCGGCGTGTAGGAAAAGGAACCGTTGCCATTCAGCGTCAGCATGCCATTCGCGACGTTCGTGACCAAAGTAATCAGCACCATCGGGCCATCGGGATCCGTGTCGTTGCCCGTCACGTTGTTCATCAGGGTATTGCCTTCGTTCACATTATAGGCGTCATCCACCGCGACAGGCGCATCATTCACAGCATTGACCGGAATGGTTACCGTCGCTGTATCGCACTGGTTTGGTACGCCGCCATCGCAATAAGAATAGGAAAAGCTGTCAGAACCGTTGAAATTCGAGTTCGGCGTGTAGGAGAAGGTGCCGTCGCCATTGAGCGTCAGCATACCGTTCGCCGCGTTTGTCACCAAAGTAATCAACACCATCGGACCGTCGGCATCTGTATCATTGTCGGTTACATCGCCCGACAACGGCGCGTCTTCATTGATCGGATAGTTATCATCTACTGCCACCGGCGCATCGTTCACGGCATTCACCGGAATGGTCACGGTTGCCGTATCGCAAAGGTTTGGCGTGCCACCGTCGCAGTAAGAATAAACAAAACTGTCAGAACCGTTGAAATTCGAGTTCGGCGTGTAGGAGAAGGTGCCGTCGCCGTTCAGGGTCAGCATGCCGTTGGCCACGTTCGTCACCAAAGTAATCAGCACCATTGGGCCGTCCACGTCAGAATCGTTGTCTGTCACATCACCCGACAGTGGTGCGTCTTCGTTGATCGGGTAAGAATCATCCACGGCGATCGGCCCATCGTTCACTGCATTTACCGGGATCGTTACCGTGGCCGTATCGCAAAGGTTTGGCGTGCCGCCGTCGCAGTAAGAATAAACAAAACTGTCGGAGCCGTTGAAGTTGGCGTTCGGCGTGTAGGAGAAGGTACCGTCGCCATTCAGGGTCAGCATGCCGTTGGCTACGTTTGTCACCAAAGTAATAAGGACCATCGGACCGTCGGCATCTGTATCGTTGTCTGTCACATCGCCCGACAACGGCGCGTCTTCATTGATCGGATAGTTATCATCTACTGCCACCGGCGCATCGTTCACGGCATTCACCGGAATGGTCACGGTAGCGGTATCGCAAAGGTTTGGCGTGCCACCGTCGCAGTAAGAATAAACAAAACTGTCGGAGCCGTTGAAATTCGCATTCGGCGTGTAGGAGAAAGTGCCGTCGCCGTTCAGGGTCAGCATGCCGTTGGCCACGTTCGTCACCAAAGTAATCAGCACCATTGGGCCGTCCACGTCAGAATCGTTGTCTGTCACATCACCCGACAGTGGCGCGTCTTCGTTGATCGGGTAAGAATCATCCACGGCGATCGGCCCATCGTTTATGGCATTCACCGTGATGACGACCTGGGCCGTATCACAATCTCCGTTTGCGTCGCAGATGGCATAAAAAATAGCATCCTGTCCAAAAAAATTGGCGTTGGGCGTGTAGGTCAGGAAATCATCCGTGGGGTCGTTGGGCGTGCCATTTTCATTGAGCATGGTGGTTCCGTTGACCGCAGGCGTGACGATGTCTACCGGTGCAGCCGCCGGGCCGTTGTTCCCAAAAACATCGTTGGCTACAACCATAATATTCGTTGGGCCGCTGTCTTCATTGACGCTGATCGTATCATTAACCGCATCAGGAGCGTCGTCTAAAGGGCAGGGGAGAATGTCTCCAACCGGGGCATTTCCAACGTAGAGATCCACAGAGGGCGCGTTATCCACACTAATAGACATCTCATTGTTGAAGTTGGCCCCAAGGCCATTCAAAATCGCCATTTGAATGGCGCTGTTGTTCACCAGAACGCGTACAGAATCCCCCATACAATCGTTGGTCAGGGTAAACCGAAAGAGTTGAACAGGTTGCCCCGAAACCGTATTGGGCGACGGGGAGTTTTGCAACACGACCTGGTAGACGTCAAAGCCCATCAAATCATTCGGATCGTTGCCCGGAACACTGGAATAGTTGGCTGCATTGACAAGTTGCGCCGTCCAATCGCCGGTAACGTCAATGAAACTGCCACTGGCCGGCGCCGGAGGAATATTCGGGTCCGTAACGGTGCCTGCCGGCAAAAGGAAAGAAAAAAGCCCCGTCGCAATCGTAACGTTATTGGAAGTAAAGTTAGGATAGGCAACTGCGGTGATGATCAGTGGATTGTTTGGATCCTGGATAAACCCGTAGGTCACTTGATTCTGAGCCGAACCCGCCACTGACCAAAGCGAGAATAGCATCAGAATGAGTGTTTTGTAAATTTGTTTCATGTAAAGCCAAGTTTGTGTTGATAAATTTGTTTCACTTATGGGGGAGGATTTTTCTGCCCCGCAACTCAGGGCAGTTCAGCTAATTGTTCTGGTATGACAAAGGACTGTAGTCTCAGCAGGTTCCTCGGATGGTTGTCCACGACGTTGAAAATCGGGTTGACATCGTTGTTTTGGCCCGCAAAAATGGTTCTGCCGTTTAAGGTGACATCCGTTTGCAGGTATGCCGTCAGGATGAAGGATTGCAGGCGCAATACATTTCCGGGCGCCTGGTCAACGGCATTAAAAATGACATTCTTGTCATTGGCCTGCCCGGAAAAAACCGTTCGGTCGTCTACACTGGCATTACCCAGCCACAGCGCGTATTCGCCATTGACTGTAAGATCGGAAGAGCAGATCGGAAGAGCACACG
>JALHRK010000364.1 GCA_022841505.1 Saprospiraceae bacterium
AAGCAAAAGACTTGTTTGCAGAACTGGGCGATAAAGGCAATGTGGCCGCAGCGCTGAACAACCTTGGACAACAGTATACCGAACGTGCGGAGTACGTAAAAGCGCAGGAAACCCTGCTGGAAGCTTTGAAAATAATAGAAGGATTGCCGGAAAGTGTAGGATTGATACACCTGATTTACCAGGGATTGGGGCGCGTCAAAGGCTACCAGGGGTTGTTCAAAGAGGAGTTGGGATATTACGCCAAAGCCATGCCCTTTGCGGAAAACGATCTTGGACGGGCCAACTTGATTCAAGCTATGGCAGCGGCCTATATCGGCGACCTGCAATTTGAAAAAGGCTTGGCCACGGCGCAGGAAGGCATCGCTTTAACCCGAAAAAATGGTTTTCAGGATCGGGAAGCGGATTGTCTGACCCATGCCGCTTCGGCTTTGTTTAACCTGAAGCGATTTGACGAAGCATTGAAGACGATTGATCAGGCCATTGCGCTCAGCAAAAAAATCAATTATCAGCCTGTGTTATCGGGTGCTTTGGTGGTGCGCAGCCGGATTCTGTTGCAAATCAACCAGGACAAACAAGCGATTGTTGCCAACGCAAAAGAAGCCTTGGAGACCGCCCAACGATTAAAAAATCCATTGGAACAAGTACACGCCTGGGAGGAATTGGCCGAGGCTTATCGCAATTTAGACCAGGCCGACCAGGCCTTGGATGCGCTGAGAAGTGCACAGTTGTTGCGCGACAGCATTTACAGCAAAGACAAAATCCGCACGCTGGTCGTCCAGGAAAAAGACTACGAATTTGACAAAGAGCGCGCCGTGCAGGAACTGGAGCAGCAGCGCGCCAAGGCAGCCTCTACAGCGGCTTTGCACCAACAACGCCAGCAACGTAACGCCTGGATCATTGGCTTATCGCTGCTGCTTTTCGCTGGCCTCGGGTATTTCCTTTACTGGCGCAACCGCCAACAAGCCCGCACCCTGCTTCGCGAATCGGAAACCCGGCAGCGCATCGCCCGCGACCTCCACGACGATGTGGGCAGCACCCTCAGCAGCATCAGCATTCTGTCGGCGGCCAGCGGCCAAACTTCGCTGGGTGAAAAAGCGCGCCAAGCCATGGAAAGCATGGACGACGTGGTGTGGTCGGTGAACCCCGCCAACGACTCCATGGAAAATGTGCTCCAGCGCATGAAAGCATTTGCGATCGAACTCTTCGAACCGCAAAACATCACGCTGCACTTTGAAGCCGATGCCGCCGTCAATACCCTCAACCTGCCCATGGAACAACGCAAAGATTTCTACCTGCTGTTCAAAGAAGCGGCCAACAATGCCGCAAAATACAGCGGGGCCACGGAGGTGTGGGTTTTGGTGCAAAGCGACAACGGTGGTCTGCGATTGGAAGTGCGCGACAATGGTCGGGGGTTCGACCCTGCTACCGTGAAGCAAGGCAACGGGTTGTGGAACATGCAGCGGCGGGCGGAACGGATGGGCGGGAAGTTCGCGCTGAAAAGCAGGGTAGGGGAAGGGACGCGGGTGGAGGTAAAAGTCTGATCCATAAGTATCAGATTAATGCTATATTTGGTTGCTATGCAAAATTATCCATCGCTATACCCTCCCATTAATTGGCTTCTGCTAATCTTAGGGGCGCTTTCTTTTCCTGGCTATAGTCAGCCTGCTGCATTTGATTTTTTGAATTTCACTCACGTAGATGGCTTGGCCGATGACTTAGTTCGTGATATTCAGGAAGATAAAAAAGGCAGAATCTGGTTTGCTACGCAACGGGGAGTCAGTTGTTTTGATGGAAAAAAGTTTACGAATTACCTGGATCAACCCACTGATAAAATGCTTTGGGATTCCTGGGGAATCCATTTTCTGGCAACGGATGAAAGTGGCCGGATTTGGGCAGCCTCGGTAAATCGCTTGTTCTATTATCATGAAAAAGATAATTGTTTTCTCGATTATGGGTTAACGAACCTTACCCCGGCCATCAACGAAAAAGTGTTTGTCTCCGAAATTTATTTGCAGGATTGGAAAGATGAAGAAAGTATCTGGTTCCGTATAGGCCCGGCACTTTATGCCATTGATAGCCGTACACTTGTTTGCCAGCAAAGGATGACTATTCCTGTCGAACTGCGTAGTGTTTGGGGCATCTTGGGAAAAGACCGGGATGGGCTAATTTGGACTGGGGGCTGGGATAATCCCCGGATCGCATTAATTCGTTCAGACGGGAAAATCCAAACAGTACTGACTTCCCCTGTCCAAAATGTCAGAGCTATCTTTCAAGAACCGGGGAGCAGCAGGGTCTGGGTGAGCGGCGCCAATCTTGCCAGTTATGATAAAAGTATTGGAAAATGGGAAACCTGGGATCTTGACATTGCCGGATTAGGGCGTTTGGAAGGACTTACCACCGTTCCGGAAATATCAGGGGATTCTATTTTATGGATGTACACCGTTTCTAACACAAAAGTTGCGTGTTACAACCTGCGCAGAAAGCGCATTCAAATGCTTTTCAATACGAACGAAAACAGCCCGAACAGCCTTCAATGCGGACTTATGGGCTGCAGATTTGTGGATTCTAAAAGCAATATTTGGCTCGGTGGTCATAAAGGTTGTGCCGTGATTGTCCGGGATCAGAAGACGTTCGGCAACTATCCACCACTTCAGTCAGGCAAAAAAAAACCAGGCAGGATATTCGCACAGGCAGAACTTAGTCCGGCTATGGGCGGAACCTGGAAAATGCCCGATGGCAGCCTCGCAGAATGGGTTAGTGATGGAAAAAAGTGCTACTATATTGCTTTATCAAGTTCCACAAAAGCTCGCTTTGAAGGCCAAACAATGGATAATGGCATCGAAGGAACTCGAACGCATTTTGATTTACAAACCGGACGCCGTACTGTCAATAAAGTAGTTTATCGTGTGGGAGCACAGGGAAAATGGTTCGAAATGGTTGCGGGCAAGGAATCTCAACTGGAATTTTGGCCTGATTCACATGGAAAAATAATGATTCCACGAGGAGAAAAGCTTAACCCGGTAGAAGACATTACTGGTTCCTGGTACGATGATGGTATTCTGACCTATTATTTTCAGGATGGAGATTCCGTTTTTTTTCTGCATCCCGAACATATTTTTGCAGGCAGGAGAAAAAGTCTCCATGTTATAGATGGATTAACCATCCGTTTATGGGGCGGTTGCCGGACGGTTATGAAAATGAAACTCAATATCATTTCCGCCGATTCATTAGTTTGTTCAGGCACCGCAATGGATAACCATTGTGATTTGAAGCAAGGTGAAGTTTATGAAAGCGTTAACCGCCGCTATACCAAAATAGAACAAAAAGACACTTTGTATATTCGTACGTTCAGAATTTTTGATAAAATTCAACCCATTGATATTGCTGATTTCAGCAAAGTGCCTTTCGAAATCACACATAGTCAAAACTTTATTTCATTTGAATTTGATTGTTCAGACCCTTTTTCTACGCTATGGTATCAACTCGAAGGTTTCGATAGGGAGTGGTTCCCAACCCGTTCCAATAAACAAACTACATACACAAATCTCAACGGCGGCACTTACGTGTTCAGAGTTAAGGCATTGAATCAACAAGGTATAGCCATGGATCACGTTGCTACATTTTACCTGCGTGTTCATCCGCCTTTTTACCAAACCTGGTGGTTCCGCTCCGGGCTTTTCTTCTCCATCATCGCACTCACCTACGCCATCTTCCGCTACCGCGAACTCCAACGCCTGCAACAGGAAAAACTGCGCCTGAGCATCGCCCGCGACCTGCACGACGAAATGGGCAGCACCCTCAGCAGCATCAGCATCCTGAGCGAAGCCGCCATGCGCCACTTGCAGGAAGACATTGACCGCGCGCGCTTTGGAACCATCGGCGCCCGCGCCCGACAGGTGATGGAAGCCATGAGCGACATTGTGTGGAGCGTGAATCCGCGCAACGATTCGATGGCAAACATCCTCCAGCGCATGAAAGAATTTTCGGTGGAATTATTTGAATCACAAGGCATCACTCTGCACTTTGAAGCCGGCGAAACCGTCAACACCCTGAACCTGCCCATGGAACAGCGCAAAGATTTCTACCTGCTGTTCAAAGAGGCGGCCAACAACGCGGCGAAATACAGCGGCGCTACGGAGGTTTGGGTTTTGGTGCAAAGCGACAATGGCGGCCTGCGTTTGGAAGTGCGCGACAACGGCCGGGGCTTCGATCCTGCGACCGTAAAGCAGGGCAACGGGCTTTGGAACATGCAGCGGAGGGCGGAACGGATGGGGGGAGAGTTGGGGCTGGAAAGTAAGGTGGGAGAGGGAACGCGGGTAGAGGTCAGTCTGGCAATTATCAGGTAGTACCCAAGTGCCCGGCAGTTGCGTTTTTTGAACTGACCGTGATGATTGAATTTATAAAAACCCTATCTTTGTAAAAACTGATGAATATGCTTCGTCCTGTCAATGCATACGATGAAATGGCACACCTTATGGTATCAGGTATGGATCCTGAGCGCCTCATCTCTTATGAAATACCTGAGTACTTGATAGAAAGATACCAGATTCTGGTAGATATGGAAAAAGCCGGAGAGATTAACGCAGCAGAAAAAAGTGAACTGGATAGCTTATTGATGATCAACCATGTCATTAGCCTGGCAAAGTTAATGGCGATGAAGAAGCTTGCTGCTGCATGAGTTATATTCCGAAGGCTTTTCGCTTATTTGTATCGCATCGTGCAGCCTTCCGATGCGAATATTGTAGAGTTCCGGATTTAGGGTTTGCATTTCCATTCCAGATTGACCATATCCGTGCCATCAAGCACAATGGATTAACTGTATTGTCAAATCTTGCTTATTGTTGTCCTGATTGTAATCGGTATAAAGGGACTGATCCGGGGTCATATTTAGATGAATCAACTGCCCTTATTCGTTTTTATAATCCGCGTACCGATATCTGGGAAGACCACTTTGGAATAGATCATGGTATTATTTATCCCAAGACCCAGGAAGGCCAAGTTACTGTTCATATTTTTCAATTCAACTTGCCAGAAAGGGTTATTTACCGTCAAGAGCTTGTTGCGAGTGATTTATACTAATTGTGGGCTATCTATTTTTCGCGCCATCAAACGCTGGCGGATGCCGTTGGATGGAAATTTTTCCAGGATGTCCAAAAGAAGCTTTTCAGCTGGTGCATCAGACTTCTGCAAGTAGGTCTCAATGTTAGCTCGATTTTTTAAGTAGTAGCTGATCACAGCATAAACGTCTGCCAGATCCAGTACGGGATACTGGAATACAATAATGCTTGCGGCTTCGACCCAGCCAACGTGAAACAAGGTAATAAGCTTTGGAACATGCAGAAACACGCCGAACAGATGGCGGAGCCTCAGTAAAATGAACTCACTTCACACAATCCTCACACGACAACACCTCATAATGCCCCTCCCGAAAAGGCCTTCGGTAAGTCACCAGCAGGAGGTCGTCTACATTGACACCGGGCTTGCAGAAATGCCTGCCAATGGCCCGAAAAACGCGCGGAGCAGGGTAGACCGGCACATGCAGTTCCTTGTACGCCCAGTCGGTCACATCAATCGCTTTCCCTTCTTCGATCAGGTTGCCTTCGACAAAATAAGCCGACAAGCGCTCGTCGGCTTGTTTTAGCGCGTCTTTTCGCAAGCCGACGTACATGTGTGAAATGCGCTCGGAGTAGAGATTAAACGAAAGGTAGGCGTCCCATTGGTCTTTCAGGTTCAACGCAGGCATAATCCACGCCAGCATGGCTAAGGCCAGCGTAGCTATCCGGAGTCTGGGAGAGGCCGGCATCCAAAGGCTCAGCCGGTTTTTTTGCCCGTAACAACTCAGCCAAACCAGCACAATCATCGCCACATTCCAGGGAATGACCACATAATTGGTATTTCCGCCGAGCGGACTGAGCCACGCAATGATGAGCAGGTGGGTGGCAATTGCCCCGAAGACGGCAATGTTTCTGGTTTTTGGAAAAATCAACCCCAGCCCGACCAAAAGTTCGATTACAGCGGCGCCGTACCCCAATTCCGGATTTTCAAGCAGCCAATGGCCGTCGGGTACCCGAAACAGGCTTTTGAGCAAAAAAGGGTGTGTGATTTCAATGAAAGAGGGTGTGAATTTGTGCAAGCCGCTCCAGCAATAGACGCCAACCAACAGCACTTGTAAATAATTGATTAGGGCCTGACTGGAAGGCGCCTTCTCTTTTTCTTTGTGGAGGTCTGCGAGCGCAAATGGAATCAAAACCAGGGCATAAAGATAAACCCAGGGTTGCAGGCGCATCTGATCGAAAAAAACCAACCAGAATACGAGCAACAGCAAGGCAATGGTCAACCTCCGCTGCATCCATATTGCGTTGAGTACCAGGGTGAGGAGTAAGAGACCGGCTAACGCAAAATCAAACGGCGCGGGCAGGGTCGGAAGTCCGGGAA
>JALHRK010000365.1 GCA_022841505.1 Saprospiraceae bacterium
AATTGACGTCTGGGCTTTAGTATGCGAAAAAACAAAAAAGCCGCCACCCAACCCCGGGCAGCGGCTTCCATAAACCATATAAAGCGAAAAACAAACATTATCATTCTAATAGCAAACTACGCCGTCTTCCTCAACCCCTGCCCCATCGCCAGCGTAAGCTCGTCCAATTTCTCAAAAGCGTAACCTAAGCCGGCAAAATGCTCCAGCACCCGCGGCAGCGTATACATTAAATTTTCGCGGGCTTTGATGCTGTCGTGAAAAACGATGATGGAGCCGGGAACTGCGTGTTCGGTCACATTGGTCAGGCATTGCTCCGGCGTGATGGCCGGGTCAAAATCGCCGCTCAGAATATCCCACATCACAATCTGGTAGTGGCGTTGTAAAAACTGCGCCTGACTCGGCTTCAGTCGCCCATAAGGCGGGCGGAAAAGCGTGGACCCCGTTTGGCGGGCGCAATGCCGCACATTGTGAAAGTATGGAATATTGTCGCTGGCCCAGCCGCTCAGGTGGTTGAACGTGTGGCTGCCCAACGCATGGCCTGCTGCTTTCACCTGCTCGAAGACCGGATAGTGCTTGCGGATGTTGTCGCCCACACAAAAAAAGGTGGCGTGGGCGCGGTATTGTTCGAGTTGCGACAGCACCCAGGGCGTGACTTCCGGGATAGGACCATCGTCGAAGGTCAGGAAAATGGTTTTTTCCTGCGTCGGCACGTTCCAGACGAAGTTCGGAAACAGGTTCCGGATGAAATTAGGCGTTTTGACAAGGTACATAACCGTTTAATTTATGTTCATGGAAAAAATCATGGGCGTATTGTGTTTTGGGGATCGAACTACTCTTGCTCAAAATCATTAACTTTGCAGCCGCCTGTGCAAAAAATCCAAAAACGGCTGCCCGCAGGATGTTTTTACACCTGCTGGAAATGCAATAAGGAGACTTGTAGTGCTGCGAAAGGGAGCTTGGTCGTGGTGAGTTGGCCTTGTTTTGTGCTTTTGGGGAGAACGTTTGGGCAGGGCAATTTGCTGCTTTGGCAGAAAAATTTGATAATCAATTGAAAAAAGTCTGATGACCGATCCTTCCAATACAACGGCCCCTGCAAAAAATATCCGGGTTCGTTTTGCGCCAAGCCCAACCGGTGTCCTGCACATCGGAGGCATTCGAACGGCGCTGTACAATTACCTGTTGGCCAAGCAACAAGGCGGGACTTTTATCCTTCGGATTGAAGATACGGACCAGGGACGCTACGTTCCCGGCGCCGAAGCCTACATTGCAGAAGCCTTGCAATGGTGCGGCATGATTCCGGATGAAGGCCCCGGCTTTGGCGGGGAATACGGCCCTTACCGCCAATCGGAGCGCAAAGACATCTACCGGCGTTACGCGCTGGAAATGATCGAAAAAGGAGTGGCTTATTACGCATTCGACACGCCCGAAGCGCTTGATGCACAACGCCAGGCCGATCCCAATTTCAAATACGGGGCGGCGGTGCGGATGTCGCTGAGCAACGGCCTTACGTTGAGTAAAGCAGCGGTTGATGAGAAGATTGCAGCGGGAGAACCCTGGGTCATTCGCCTGAAAGTGGAAGAAAATGAAACCATTCATATCCAGGACCTCATTCGGGGGGAAGTGAATTTTCAAACGAGTGAGCTGGACGACAAGGTGTTGCTGAAATCGGACGGCATGCCGACCTACCACCTGGCCAATATTGTGGACGACCACCTGATGAAAATCACGCACGTCATCCGGGGCGAAGAATGGCTGCCGAGTACGGCCCACCACGTTTTGTTGTACCGCGCATTGAACTGGGAAGCTACCATGCCTCAGTTTGCACACCTGCCCCTGATCATGAAACCCGTCGGCTCAGGCAAACTCAGCAAACGCGACGGCGCCAAGTTGGGGATTCCGGTATTCCCGCTCTCCTGGAAAAGCGACAGACCCGAAGATACGGTCGTTGGCTTCCGCGAATACGGCTTTCTGCCCGACGCCGTGGTCAATTTTTTGGCGTTATTGGGATGGAGCCCGGGTACGGAGCAGGAAATTTTTTCCATGGCGGAGCTAAGCAGCGCTTTTTCAATTGAGAAGATCAGTAAATCAGGCGCGCGGTTCGACTTCGACAAAGCGAAGTGGTTCAACCAGCAATACATTATGGCCACCAGTGACGAAACTTTAGCGACAATGGTGCGTCCAATCGTAGAAGCGCACGGCCATCATCCCGAAACAGCTTTCCTGGAAGCTTTTTGCGGCCTGATGAAAGAGCGCGTGACGGTGTTGCCGGAGTTTTGGGAAAACGGGTATTACTTTTTCGAGGAAGTGCGCAACCACGACTTATCGGGCATTGCCAAAAAATGGAAAAAGGAACAGCGGCCGGTTTTTGACCAATTGCTGAAGGTGTTTTCGGAAATTCCGACTTTTGATGCGGAAAACCTCAAAGCGGCAACCGATGAGTTTATGGCGCAAAACGAACTGAAACCGGGCGATGTACTGCCTGCATTGCGCATTGCGCTGGCTGGCACCATGAAAGGCCCGGCTGTTTTTGACATGATGGCGCTGCTGGGCAAAACTGCGGCTGTGGCACGCCTGCAACATGCATTTGATCATTTTGACCAAGCGATCTGAACATGGCTAAAAAACGAAACGACGAAAAAAATGAGGACGAAGCTTCGTTGGAAAGTTTCGATATCCGGGTGAATGAATTCGGGGAAATCATAACCAATGTTGACCTCGAAAGCCTGAATGACTTCCTCAATAAAAACGTGGAAGACAAAAAATTCAAGGATCGGCCTGATTATCAGGCAGCTTCTGAGGAGGAATAGCGTTGTTGTGAAAGGGCAAAGAGCAAAGGGCAAGTTGCAAAACTTGTCCCGTACCAACGGGAGGGCAAAATGCAAATTTGTACCAACTTGCCTGTTTATACATAAGTCAAATTCCGGCCAAAAACGCGTCCCGGTTGTCGCGTTGCAGCCGCTTTATCAGTTTTTTGCAGTTGTTTTCGCATCGAATCGGCAAATATTCAATATCTTGGCATCCGTTTTATAAGACCAAAAAAAACAGGTCATTACGTCACAAAAACCGATCATCCCATGAACTTTAAGCAGCAGGCAGTTGATGTCAACTGCTCTTCCTTGTTTGTACAGGAACCCTTCTTCCCACAGGCATATCCAGATCGTTTGCTCCACGCAGACAGCACACATACCCGTAACAGGTTCTGAATATTACTACACGCTGTTCCGGTTTCCGGGGTGGCAGCATTGGCAATCACGTGTTTTTATTAACTGAAATTCATTCCTTTGTACCAAACATACTATTGGCATGATCAACTATCTACGCTGTCCGGTACGACCCTTCTGGCTTATCCTTGCAGTTTGTTTAATGAGCGTCGCTTCTGTTTATTCCAGAAATACGCCCAGGCCTGAAGCAGCTAAACGCCCGATTTCGGCTAACCCACAAGCAGCCCCGGTATTTGTGGATTTACCCCCCAACGACACCATTGTGGATTGTGCTGACAATGTGCCCATGCCGGTCGGCTTAATGGCCACCGACGACACAGATCCGGCGTTTCCCATGACCATTTTTCCGACCGATTCACCCGATCCCGGTACGATTGATCCCTGCGTTGGGGCCACCATTACCCGCACCTGGATGGCAATTGACCTGGATAACGATACCGCGATCGTCACACAAACCATCGTGGTGTTGCCCGACACAGAAGGGCCGGAGGTTTTTGACCCCGAAGTTCAGCAAACCATCGCCTGCCAGGTTTTCGATTACGGCGTCTGGATCAACTCGCAGCGCTTGCTTGTAGCAACCAACAGCAGCGACAACTGCAGTGGCATAGACGACATCAACGACGACGCGCCGCCTGCTTTTGATGATCCTTGCGGTTCGCTGACCGTCACGTTTACCCTTTTGGACAATTGTGGGAATTCCACCCAATGGCAGGCAATGGTTACGGTCATTGACACCATTGCACCCGTAATGACTGGTGTGCCTGCCAATATTACCATCAGTTGCAGTGACCCGATTCCGGTAGCGCCCCATGTAACGGTTACCGACAATTGTACTTCCGGACTGGTACCGACTTATCAGGAATCTAGTTCGCAGGTGATGGACGGCACCTGTGCGCAGTACGAATACAGCATCGTACGCACCTGGACGGTTTCGGACTCTTGCGGGAACAACAAGACTGAAATACAGGTCATTTCAGTGGATGATTTTACCGCGCCGACTTTTGTTGTGCCGGTAGACATTATTATAGGATGCGACGACGATCCCCAGGATTTGAACATCACCGGGAATGCAGCCGATGTGCTGGACAATTGCGACCCGAATCCGGAAGTTTTTTTCACGGACGTGGTTGTGAATGGCAATTGCCCCGGGAATTCCGTCATCACCCGCACCTGGCGCGCCCGCGACATTTGCGGGAACGTGACCGGAAAAATTCAAACCATTACGGTCGTGGATGACGAGTCGCCCGACTTTGTTGTGCCCGATGACATTACCGTCAATTGCGAAGACGCCAACGACGATGACCTTACCGGGGAACCGACAGCGCTTACCGATAATTGCGACAATGCGCCGGTGATTTCGTTCACCGATGTCGTCATGTCCGGAACCTGTGTCAATAGCTACGGCATTCGCAGAACCTGGAAAGCGACAGACCACTGCGGCAATTTCACAGAAAAAGACCAGATCATTACCATCGTGGACAACACGGCGCCTGTTCTTGGTGAAACGGCGGATAACCTGACGCTCAATTGTACCGAAGGCATAGACGTGCAGGGGGCTTTCGACACCTGGGTGAGTAACCTGGGGGGCGCCGAAGCTTCGGACAACTGCACGGAAGACCCCGATTTGGTCTGGTATGCATTCAATGCAGGCACATCCGATCCGGCGTCTTTACCCATCAACAATTGTCCGGCGCCCGGTGGCGTGATCCGCACCCGCACGGTTGATTTTATCGTGGAAGACGAATGCGGCAACCGCGATACCACAACGGCAACCTTTATGTTGCTGGACAACCAGGCGCCGGTCATCAGCGCTTGTCCGCAAAACGCAACCATTGCGACCGATGCGGGCGTTTGCGAAGCCACCTATACCCTGTTGCCGCCGGTGATTGAAGAAAATTGTGCAGATACAACCTTAGCCATCAACCTGACTGGTTCGGCGCCGATTACGACATCCGCCGCCCCCGGATTGGAAGGCGATACGCCGGTTAACCCCATTTTCATTAACCTGAATGTACCCATTCCGGCGCCGGTGAATGCGCTTGGGTCGGGCACGCTGACGATCGAGCTGGTTTCGGTGGACGCCGAAGAAGCGACGGAGTTTTTCAACATCTATGGTGAAGGCAACGCATTTTTGGGAACCACGGTGCTTACGCCCGCCCAATGCGGCAATTCCACCACAACCCTTACCTTAAGCGCTTCCCAGATCAACAACTGGGCGCAGGACGGAGTCATCGTCATCAGCCTGCAACCCAACACCGCCGGGGGCTTGATGGGACGATTTTACATCAACGCCATTTGCAACCCTGCCGGCGTCGTTAATGCAGAACTGGATTTTACCGCCAAAAATTTTGGCGCGCTGACTTTTGAATACAGCATCAACCAGGGCGCGCGAACCGCCGTAGTGCCCATTGGCCCACGCGACATTTTGCTTGATCCGGGCGATCACCTTATTACGTACTATGCCACCGACTGCGGGGGCAATGTGGACAGTTGTTCCTACGTCGTAACGGTAGAAGACATGGAAGAGCCGGTGTCTCAGTGTCCTTCTGACGTCGTCATCAACCTGGCTACCGGCGCCTGCACGGCTTCTGTAACCTTGCCGCTTCCTGCCGGGGCAACCGACAACTGCGGGGTTTACAATCCCTTTGATCAAACGCTGCCCGCAGATACCGCCGCAGCATGGTTGACTTTCACTTATGATCCCAACCTGAACGATTATGTCGCCAATGATGAGGTGTTTATATTTAGCGGGGTAGCGGCCAACGCGTTTGACCCGGTTACGCTGCAACTTGACCTTCGCGGAGATTTTGTAGATAATAATGCCTTCCTGACGGTTTATGGCGACGACAATTCGGTTGTTGGCCTTACGCAACCGGGGATGAGCAATTGCAGCACCGCCGCACAGGTATCCTTCAATATTCCGGCAGCTACCTTTAATGCCTGGGCCGTTGACGGCACCGTACAATTCCGCATTCAGCCCTTTGACGTCCCGGTACCTCCTGGCGTTCCGGGCGACGGCGTGAATCCCTGCGATCCTGCTGTGGTAGACGCGAACGGAGAAGTGGACAGCGTGAGTTATGTTTTTGCAAGTTTGCACTACAACCGCCTGACGCCAACCTATTTTGCACAAGGCGCAACAACGATTCCGTCCACGGTGATGCAACTTCCCGGCGTTTTGCCAACGCACGTTTTCAACGTGGGCGAAACCGATGT
>JALHRK010000366.1 GCA_022841505.1 Saprospiraceae bacterium
GGTAGCTTGAGCCGGTGGAGCAGCCAATGATGCCGTAATAGCCTCCAAGGCTCATGTTGACCACATCGCCGGCAAGGTCGTTGGCCGCCACGTGGTTAACGCCCGACAAGATGGTGGAGGTGGAGCTGCCGCCGCTACAGGGGAATACGCGAACGGGCACTACCGGAGCGCCCGCTGCTACGCCAATCACGCCGATGGTGTTGTTCAGCGCTGCGGCTGTTCCCGCTACGTGGGTGCCGTGGCCATTGCAATCTTCGATGCTGCTGCTGCCGGGAACGAAAGAAACTGCGTAGGCCGTGTTGGTCACCACGCTCAGGTCGGGGTGGTCGGTATCAATACCCGAATCAATCACCCAGATCCAGCGATCCGTACCAGCCGTAGCGGCGCCGCCGGCGTTGGTAATCCCACAAGGCGTTGTTTGTGCGCGACCCGGATCCTGAACAACGTCTTCCACGACAAAAGGAGGCAATTCGACCACGCGGTCGAATTCAACCAATTCCAGTGCCTCGCTTTTTTTGACGCGTTCAAAAGCTTCGGGACTGAGGCGAACAGCGACCCCGCTTTGGACGGCGGTGTAGTATGCCAGCACCGCATCCTGATCAATTCCTTCAGCAGCGAGCCAGGCATTGATCTGGTTTTCAACCTGTTTGCCATATTCCGCCATCAGCGCGCTTTTTTCAGCGCGGGTGCGAACGGGCTGGGTCAGGTAGGTAATGGCCGGTGCAATTTTATCCCCTTTAAACATAAGGATATACTGCCCGTCAATAATTGCGCCTTCATCGCTTTGGGGCTGAACAAGGGCGGTTTCGTCCAGTACTTCGGACATTTTTGAGTTGCTACATGCGCTCAACAGCGCTGCTGCGATGATTGTGAATACTGCAAAAGAGAAATAGGATCTCATGGTCGAATTTTTTAATTATATGAACCAATAAGAATTACCATACCGTATGCATGCTCAAGCGCATGTTAGAGATTTTCCAACGTGCGCTAGGTACAAACAAGTTAAATCTTGCTGATAAACAGCAAGTTACTGTGTGATTGTCGTAGTGTGTGTGATGTTGTAAAAGCGTGAAATGTAAAATTCGGTAAAATCAAAATTAATCAAAATAATTGATTGCGATGAGTGGAGGAATAGTTTTGGTTCATCGAATTTCCGGATAAATATAGAATGATTGATGGTACATTGCAAGACATAACGAAAAAAAATATTTTTTAATGTATCCATGTAACATTTATATGCGTTCCCGAATAAATATTCAGTAATGCAACTTTTGACTTTGCTTTGTAAGCACCCTTTCACTTTTACAATTCATTGTTTCATTTAATATCCAAACTTATGAAAACCCTGTTTTTCACTGCAGCCATGAGCTTGCTGCTTTCCTTTACAGTTAAATCACAAGACACTTATAAAGTAGTGGATGTGATGCCCCGTTTCCCTGGTTGCGAGAAACTGGATATTCCCGACGAGCAAAAAAAGCAATGCGCTGACCAAAAGATGCTGGAGTTCATTTACAAGAATATAAAATATCCGACTCTCGCAAGGCAAAACGGTGTAGAAGGCACGGTTGTGATCAGCTTTATTGTAGAAAAAAACGGCAAGATCAGTGAAGAAACCATTGTGCGCGACATTGGCGCTGGTTGTGGACTGGAATCTTTACGGGTTGTTAAGCTGATGAAGAAAAAGAAAATAAAATGGACACCGGGTATGCAGGAAGGACAGCGGGTCAGGGTGCATTTTATGATACCGATAAAATTTGCACTGACGTAGGAAACTTCGCAGTATCTTACAAAGCCTGAACCCGGCGTCGAAAGCGGATGTTTTCAACGCCGGGTTTTTTATACCCCTGCACCATCTTTTTCCGGTTTAAGTGTACATTTGTCGCAAAGCAAAAGCGAATGCCACAGCAGGAAAAAAAACAAGGCCAGTTAATCCAGGCTTTCGGATTACAAGCCGCCATCATCCTGGTCGTCAGTTCCATCATCGGATCGGGGGTTTACAAAAAAGTGGCTCCTATGTCAGATAAGCTGGAATCGGCGGATCTGGTGCTGTTGGCCTGGTTGCTGGCGGGTATCATCAGTATGCTCGGTGTGCTGACAACCGCAGAAATTGCAGGAATGGTTTCCGGGAGCGGCGGGCCGTTTGCTTATTTCAACCGGATTTACGGACGCACCTTTGCTTTTTTCTACGGCTGGTCGAGTTTCACGGCCATTCAATCCGCATCAATCGCTGCCATTGCCTATGTTTTTGCCCACTCGTTCAATGCGGTCGTTCCGCTGCCGAGACTGGATGCAGCTGCCGAAGCCTTTAATATACTGGGCATCTTTTACCCGCTTCAAAATCTTGGGGTTAAACTGGCGGCGGTAGGGTTGATTGTGTTGTTGGTCGGCATCAATTACCGGGGGGTCCGGCAGGGTGGGAGCGTGAGCAACATCATCACCAATACAGTCATTGCCAGCATCATCCTGATCATCATTCTGGGCCTCACGATGGGCGTAGGCAGCATGGTCAATTTCCAGACCCCGGCGTCCACTTATCCGCCAGATAGCTTCAGTTCCGGGAATTTTGGCTTTGTAACAGCCCTGTTCGCTGCGATGCTGAGCGCTTTCTGGGCCTATGAAGGTTGGATCACGCTGGGCTTCATGGCCGGTGAAATCAAAGACCCCACCCGCAATATTCCGCGCTCGCTTATTTTTGGCACCCTCATTGTCATCGCCATTTATTTGCTCATCAATTTTGTATACCTGTACGTGCTGCCGATGGACGAAATGATCGCCGTGGCAAAAGATACGAATAAAATTGCTGCGATAGAAGTCATTCGCCGGCTGTTTGGCGACACGGGCGTCTTATTGTTGTCGGTACTCATTGTGGTCACCACCGCCGGGTGCACCAACACGACCATCATGGCCTCCGCGCGCATTTACTACGCCATGGCTGCGCAGGGCATCTTTTTTAATAAAGCGGCGCATATTCACCCGCGCTATCACACGCCGGGCAACGCGCTCATTTATCAGGCCATCGTTTCCTGCTTACTTGTTTTTTCGGGCAGTTTCGACCAATTGACGGATATGTTGGTTTTTGTACAGTTCATTTTCTACGGAGCCGTAGCGGTGGGCGTGTTCATCCTCCGCAAGCGGGAGCCCGACACCCCGCGCCCTTACAAAGCAGTGGGGTATCCTGTAGTTCCGATTTTGTATATCCTGTTTTGCGCTTATCTCGTGGTCAATACCATCATCACCAACCCGCGCAATGCCATTTTTGGATTGGTATTGGTGCTGCTGGGGACCCCGTTTTACCTCTATTGGATCAGGGAAAACAAAAAACCTTTAGATCCTTCGGTGCTCGACGACCTGGAGGGGCGCTGATTGTTTTTTTGCTTTGTAAAAGAACGGCTGCCGCGAACAAGTTTTCGCGGCAGCCGTTCGTATTTGGGAGGGGGTATAAAGTTTTGTAACTTTGCATCCGCTCTAACCATACGACTCAAATCATGCAACAAACCACACCCTACCAGCCCACCAACAAAGTCCGCATCGTCACGGCGGCTTCCCTGTTCGACGGGCACGACGCAGCCATCAACATCATGCGGCGCATCATGCAGAGCAGCGGCGCAGAGATCATCCACCTGGGCCACAACCGCTCGGTGCAGGAGATCGTCAACACGGCCATCCAGGAAGATGCGCAGGGCATTGCCATCACTTCCTACCAGGGCGGCCACAACGAATTTTTTAAATACATGTACGACCTGTTGCGCGAAAAAGGCGCCGGTCACATCAAAATATTTGGCGGCGGTGGCGGCACCATTTTGCCAACAGAAATCGCCGAACTGCACGAATACGGCATTTCGCGGATTTACAGCCCCGACGACGGCCGCCACATGGGCTTGCAGGGCATGATCAACGATGTGCTGCAACAGTGCGACTACCCCATCGGGTTTTCGGTGAACGGCGAGATGTCGAGGTTTGTCAATTTTTCAAAAACAGCGCATTCCACAGCAGAACAAAAAGTGGATTTCAAAGACGTTGCCCGCCTGATTTCTGTTGCGGAAAACAACCCCGATTATTTCGATAAAGAAGTCAGACCCCTTATTGCCACAGCGACCAAACCGGTTCCTGTTCTTGGCATCACCGGCACAGGCGGCGCCGGAAAATCCAGTCTGGTGGACGAATTGGTGCGGCGCTTCCTGATGGATTTTTCTGAAAAAAGTATTGCCGTTGTTTCGGTAGATCCCTCTAAACGCAAAACCGGCGGCGCCCTGCTCGGCGACCGCATCCGGATGAATTCGGTCAACCATCCTCGCGTCTACATGCGCTCTTTGGCCACGCGCCAGAGCAACCTGGCGTTGTCGAGGCACGTACAAAGCGCCATTGACATCCTGAAAGCAGCTCAGTTCGACCTCATTATTCTGGAAACTTCGGGTATCGGGCAGTCCGACACCGAAATCATAGACCATAGCAATGTCAGCCTCTACGTCATGACGCCCGAATACGGGGCGGCGACCCAGTTGGAAAAAATTGACATGCTCGATTTCGCAGACGTCATCGCAATCAACAAATTTGACAAACGCGGCGCCCTTGATGCCCTGCGCGACGTGCGCAAGCAATATCAGCGCAACCACCAACTTTGGGACAGATCCCTTGACGAGATGCCGGTCATCGGCACCATCGCTTCGCAATTTAACGATCCCGGCATGAACACCCTCTACCGTCGGGTGATTGACGTGCTGACCGCCCGCACCGGCGCCAACCTGCCATCCAGCTTCGTGAGCAGCCCGGAAATGAGCGAAAAAATCTACATCATCCCGCCAGCTCGTACGCGCTACCTGTCGGAGATCACCGAAAACAACCGCCGCTACGATCATTGGGTGGAAACGCAATGCGCCATTGCAGGGAAAATGTTTGGCCTGAAACGCGCTTTGGAAACCATCGGCGAAGACCAGCCCGAAACACGCGCTGCCCTGAAAAAAGCTTACGCGGAACTTGAAAAAGACTTAGACGGCGGCTGCCTGCGCATCCTCGAATCGTGGGAAGCCAAAAAAGCGGCCTACGCTGCGGATGACTACATTTATCAGGTGCGCGGCAAAGACATTCTCGTAAAAACCTACACAAAATCGCTGTCGCACACCCGCATCCCGAGGGTGTCGCTGCCGAGATTCAAAGACTGGGGTGATATTCTGCGCTGGTGTTTGCAGGAAAACGTACCCGGCGAGTTTCCTTATACGGCGGGTGTTTTCCCGTTCAAAAGAAAAGAAGAAGACCCGACGCGCATGTTTGCCGGCGAAGGCGGACCGGAACGCACCAATTGGCGCTTCCACTACCTGTCGCAAGGCATGCCTGCAGCGCGCTTGTCCACGGCGTTCGACAGTGTGACCTTGTATGGCGAAGACCCCGATCACCGCCCCGATATCTTCGGAAAAATTGGCAATTCGGGCGTGAGCATCTGCTGTCTGGACGACGCTAAAAAGCTGTATTCCGGGTTCGATTTGTGCGATCCGCGGACGTCCGTTTCGATGACGATCAACGGCCCGGCAGCGACCATTTGCGCGTTTTTTATGAATGCGGCCATTGACCAGCAATGCGAAAAATACATCCGCGAAAACGGGCTGGAGCATTTGGTGGAAGCCAAATTGAAGGCGTTGTACGACGATCGGGGCTTGCCCCGCCCAACTTATGGCGGCGAGCTGCCTGACGGGAATGCAGGGCTGGGGCTGATGCTGTTGGGCCTTACCGGCGATCAGGTGCTGGAGCCCGAAGTGTACCAGGTATTGAAAGCAAAAGCTTTGTCGTCTGTTCGCGGCACGGTGCAGGCAGATATTTTGAAAGAAGACCAGGCGCAAAATACCTGCATTTTCAGCGCGGAGTTTTCGCTGCGGCTGATGGGCGACGTGCAGGAATATTTTATTCAAAACCAGGTTCGCAATTTCTATTCGGTTTCCATTTCCGGCTACCACATCGCTGAAGCGGGCGCCAATCCCATTAGTCAGTTGGCGTTTACGCTGTCGAATGGGTTCACCTTCGTGGAATACTACCTGTCGCGCGGCATGAAAATTGACGACTTTGCGCCGAACCTGTCGTTTTTCTTTTCCAATGGGGTAGACCCCGAATACGCTGTCATCGGGCGGGTGGCGCGGCGCATTTGGGCGAAAGCCATGAAACACAAATACGGCGCCAACGAACGCTCGCAGATGCTGAAGTACCATATTCAGACATCCGGCCGGTCGCTGCACGCGCAGGAAATCGCGTTCAACGACATTCGCACCACCCTGCAGGCGCTTTACGCCATCTACGACAACTGCAACTCGCTGCATACCAACGCCTACGACGAAGCCATCACCACGCCGACCGAAGAAAGCGTGCGCCGCGCCGTGGCCATCCAGATGATCATCAACCACGAATTGGGGC
>JALHRK010000367.1 GCA_022841505.1 Saprospiraceae bacterium
ACGCATAATTTCACGTACTCGCACCTTTAGGTGCGAATCATTTTTTGTCATACTGAACGTTGCGAATCATGTGCTTAAGCTAAAGGCAATGTGCAAAACTAAGCAGCGTGAAGTATATAAACAGCAATTATGAACATCAAAAGAATTTTTGGCGCAATACTAACGGTACTTGGGATCGGCGGTCTCATTTACACGGCAATTCTGTTTGCCAATACCGCCGGCGGTGCGAGGGACATTAAATCACTTGCTATTTTTGGAATACTTGGACTCATCTTCTTTTTTGCCGGCATTAGTTTAGTTCGTACGACAAAAGACGAATCATAATTAATGGAAAAAAAAGCACAAGAATTGCGATATGCAAGGAGCCTGATTGAAGCCAGTCTTGACCCATTGGTGACCATCAGTACTGAAGGTAAAATAACGGACATGAACGAAGCATGGGTGAACATTACCGGAAAAACCCGCAATAACATTATTGACAGTAATTTCGGCATTTATTTCACGGAGCCCAAAAAGGCGCGCGAGGTCTACCAGGAAGTATTTACAAAAGGTTTTGTAAAAGATTATCCATTAACGGTGATAGACGGAGCGTTGACAGAGGTATTATTTAATGGTTCTGTATACAAAGGTCCAGATGGAGAGGTACTTGGCGCAGTGGTTGTGGCCAGGGTAATTACCGAGCAGAAAAGGATTGAAAAAGAGCTGATCGAAGCAAAAGTCTTTGCCGAATTAGCCACCCTTATTGCTGAAGAAGCACAAAGCAAAGCCGAACTCGCCGCACAAACAGCCGTAGATGCGGTGAAAGCCAAGCAGCAGTTTTTGTCGAATATGAGCCATGAAATCCGAACCCCGATGAATGCAATCATTGGATTCACAAAAGTGGTTTTAAAAACGGAGTTGTCGGCAAAACAAAAGGAGTATTTAACCGCCATAAAAATGAGTGGCGATGCCTTAATTGTCCTCATCAACGACATCCTTGACCTGGCCAAAGTAGATGCCGGGAAAATGACATTTGAACAAATGCCTTTCAAAATGGCCATTTCCATATCGGCCATGCTCCACATTTTTGAAACAAAGATTCAGGAAAAAAACCTGGTACTGGTCAAAGAATACGACAACCGGATTCCGGAAGTTTTGGTAGGCGACCCGGTTCGATTGCATCAAATCGTTTTGAATTTAATGAGCAACGCCGTAAAGTTTACCACAAAAGGCAAAATTACGGTAAAGGCCATTTTGCTGAATGAAGACGATAAACAGGCAACGATTGAATTTTCAATTTCAGATTCCGGAATTGGAATTCCGGTAGACAAAATCGGGCAAATTTTTGAAAAATTCCAGCAGGCTTCCAGCGAAACGGCAAGAATTTATGGCGGAACAGGCCTGGGGCTTGCCATCGTTAAACAATTGGTAGAACAACAGGGCGGCCAGGTTCAGGTGAAAAGTGAAGTCGAAAAAGGTTCCACCTTTAGCTTTATCCTCAGCTTTCAAAAAACAAACGCCGAGGCGGAAACCGAAGAAACCATTACCGCATTAGACACTGAAATAAAAAATATAAAAGTATTGGTTGTCGAGGATATGGCGTTGAACCAATTGCTGATGAAAACGCTACTGGATGATTTTGGATTTGAACGCGATATTGCTGAAAACGGAAAAATAGCCATTGAAAAATTAGCGCGCAAGTCTTACGATATTATCCTGATGGACTTGCAAATGCCCGAAATGAATGGGTTTGAAGCGACAGAATACATCCGGAATACCCTTCATTCAAACATCCCAATCATCGCGCTGACGGCAGATGTGACGACTGTTGATGTAGCAAAATGCAAAGCAGTGGGGATGAATGATTACATTGCAAAACCTGTTGACGAAAGAATATTGTTCAGTAAAATTGTTGGGCTTGTAAAAAAATCTATCCACAGCAACACAATTTACCCTGCAAAAAATGATCTTCATCAAAAAGAAAAATACGTTGACCTCAATTATTTAAACCAACGCACAAAGTCTGATCCTGCATTAATGCTGGAAATGATTTCTATCTATTTGGAGCAAACCCCTCCTTTGATCAATGCCATGAAACAAAGCTTTCAGAAACAAGACTGGGATTCTTTACACGCTGCCGTACATAAAATGATTCCATCTTTTTCCATCATGGGGATAAGTTCAGATTTTGAAGGTATGGCAAAAAAAATCCAGGAATACGCGCGTTCACAACAGCAAATTGAAGACATAGCTGATCTGGTGCTTCAAATTGAAGCTGTTTGTACCCAGGCTTGTCTAGAATTGAAAGAGGAGTTTAAAAAGATTAAAAACACCAAATCATGAAGAATGCACCTAAAATCAAGCTTTTTTTGGTAGACGACGATGCTCTTTTTCTAAAATTATTAAAAATTGAATTCCTCCAACACGAGGATTTTGACATTGAAACCTTTGCTACGGGTGAATTTTGTGTCGCAAATTTATCAAACTCGCCGGACGTGATCATTTTGGATTATCACCTCGACGGCATTGATAAAAATGCAATGAATGGCATCGAGACCTTAGATAAAATAAAAATTTTCAATCGCGATATTCCAGTCATCATGTTGTCTTCTCAGGACAGAATTGACGTTGCGATTAACTGCATGCACCATAAAGCTTTTGACTATGTTGTAAAAAGCGAAACAGCCTTTGTTCGCTTGCAAAAAATTATTCCCAGAATATTTAAATATAAAAAAATAAAACAGGAATTAACCTGGTACATGGAACGGATGTAAATCTGTGAAAAATGTAAGTGTTATTCACAATTGTGTAATACTTCCCTGCCTAAATGCCCCCACCTTTGTTGCGTGAAAATTCTTTCACTACAAAAGTCACGAGCATTGAAAAAGAATAAACTCTTAGCAACCCTAATTATATTATCGGTTGTTTTAATTGTCGGATGCCAAAAAGACGACTATAAAGAAATTCTTGGAGTATGTCCGGTTGTGGTCTCCACAAATCCCGACAATTTACGCACCGGAGTGCCGCTCAATCAGGTCATCACCGTAACCTTCAATGGTGCGATGAACCCCGCAACGATAACCACTTCAGCGATCACGCTTCAAGGACCAGGCGCAACGCCCGGAACCATATCCTACTCCGGATTAACGGCTTCCTTTACGCCTTCCAGCCCGCTCAAACCCAATACCACTTATACCGGTCGGGTAAATACCACCGTAAAAGATGTTACCGGCAACGCCTTGCAAACCGATTATGTATGGACATTCACCACCGGCGCCGAAGGCGTTGAACTGAATTCGATTGCCCGGTTCGGCATTCTCGCAGGATCAGGCATCAGCAGCGCCGGCTTCAGTGTGATCAATAATATGGATATTGGCGTAAGCCCCGGCCTTCGCGCTTCAATTACCGGATTTCCACCTGCCACCCTTGTAAACGGAGCCATTTATGCATCAAACGACCTGGTTCCTTCCGGTGTATTTGCGATGCTATCGCTGGCTAAACAAAACCTGACGACTGCTTATCAATTTGCAGAAAATGCGGCTTCCCCGGTATCCACTCCGATATCCGGTGATCAGGGTGGAAAAACCCTGACTCCGGGTATTTACAAATCCACTGCTACCCTATTGATCCAATCAGGCGATTTAACGCTCGATGCAAGGGGCGATACAAGCGCCGTTTGGATTTTCCAGGTAGGCTCAGATCTGACTACCATAGGCGGAGCAGGTGGCGATGTCAACCTCACCGGAGGCGCACAGGCTAAAAATGTTTTTTGGCAGGTCGGCAGTTCTGCGACTATTGGGAACAATACTGCATTTAAAGGTATCCTGATGGCCCTGACTTCCATCACGCTGAATCCAGGCGCAACGATAGATGGCAGGCTGTTTGCCATCAACGGCGCAGTCGTCCTCACCAGCACCAACATCATTAACAAGCCTTAAATATTAACAATATGAACTTCAGAACTAATTATAAAAAGGAATCGCGAACGATGTTCGGATTTCTGAACAGTCTGCCCTTATGCCTCTTGATGGGTGCTTTGCTTTGGGCAGGTCTTCAGGCGCCTTTACAGGCCCAGGATGTTAGTTACACAAGGCCATCCTGGCGGTTTGGCATCGCAAGTGCCGCGAATGTCAATTTCTACCGCGGTTCAACTCAACAATTGAATGCAGGTTTTACTGCTCCGGTTGCATTTAATCATGGCAATGGCGTTGGATTCTTTCTGGCGCCGGTTTTGGAGTACCATGCTCCGAATTCGCCATTGGGTTTCATGCTACAGGTAGGATATGATGGCCGCCAAAGCAAATTCAATCGGGAAATAACCCTTTGCAATTGCCCGGCAGACTTATCCACCAACCTCAGCTACATCACAATAGAACCAAATCTGCGCGTGGCGCCCTTCAACTCCAACTTCTATTTATTCGGAGGTCCGCGTGTGGCGATCAATTTTGAAAACGAATTCACCTACAAGTTGGGAAAAAATCCGGCTTTCCCGGAACAAACCCCTACTCCGGATGTAAACGGCGAGCTAAGTCAAACCCGTAAAACTTTGCTTTCGATGCAAATCGGCGCCGGGTACGACATCCAACTCTCCTCACAAAACCATCAGGCACAGGCCATTCTGTCGCCGTTTGTTTCTTTTCACCCCTATTTCGGACAATCGCCGCGTTCCATTGAAACCTGGAACGTTTCTACCCTGAGGGTAGGCGCGGCCCTTAAGTTTGGATACGGAAGTTTGGTTACAGAACCGGCAAACGGCATGGTACCAGAAACCCCGGTATTGACTTCCCCAGACGTTCGGTTCTTCGTCAACTCTCCCAGAAACATACCAGTTGACCACAGGGTGAGAGAAACATTCCCACTGCGCAACTATGTATTTTTTGACTTGGGGTCAACAGAAATTCCGGACCGGTATGTTCTGCTGAGCAGAGACCAGGTGAAAGATTTCAAAGAAGACCAATTGGAAGTGTTTGCTCCGAAAAGGTTATCCGGTCGTTCTTCGCGCCAAATGGTGGTTTATTACAACGTCCTGAATATCATCGGTGACCGGCTTGGAAAAAACCCCGGATCCACCATTACCCTGGTTGGCTCATCGGAAAAAGGCCCGGAAGACGGCAAGGCGATGGCTACATCCATCAAGCAGTACTTGGGCAATGTATTCGGGATTGACGGTTCGAGAATTAGCGTAGAAGGAAGAAATAAACCCATCCTCCCATCGGAGCAGCCAAACAGCGGATCTGACCTTACCCTGCTTCGCGAAGGCGACCGTCGGGTGTCTATCGAAAGCAATTCCCCTGCCTTGCTTATGGAGTTTCAAAGCGGTCCGAATGCCCAATTGAGGCCGGTAGAAATCGGAGTGAGTCAGGAAGCGCCAATGGACAGCTACGTTTCCTTCAATGCAGAGGGCGCCCAAAAAGCCTTTTCCTCCTGGTCTTTAGAGATCCGGGATGACAAAAACAAACTACAAACCTTTGGCCCTTTCACTAAAGACCAGGCAAATATCCCCGGTAAAACCATTTTGGGCACGCGCCCCCAGGGCGATTACAAAGTGACAATGGTTGGTCAAACCAAAAGCGGCATGACGGTCAGGAAAGATGCAAACGTAAACATGGTGCTCTGGACTCCGGCAAAAAATGAAGAAGGCATGCGATTCAGCGTAATTTATGAATTCGACGAATCGAAAGCCATTTCTATTTATGAAAAATACCTCACGGAAATTGTAGTGCCGAAAATTCCAGTCGGAGGAACCGTAATGATTCACGGCCACACGGATATTATCGGTAACGAAACCTACAATCAGACCCTGTCGCTGGCCCGCGCCAATGACGTACGCGGCATTCTGGAAGCCGGCTTGACAAAAGCAGGCAGAAGGGATGTGAAGTTTGAGGTACAGGGATCAGGTGAAGATCAGGTTTTATCCCCATTTGAAAACATGTACCCGGAAGAACGTTTTTACAACAGAACCGTAATCATTGATATCATTCCACGAAAGTAAGTTTTTAGTCATTATTTATTGTGTACTAACTCATTTCAAAGAGGCTGTCTATTTACCTTTAGACAGCCTTCTTTTATATTTTGTACCTGTGAATAATATAACGAATCCCTGTAATTGTGTAATGCTTTTTTGTACTAAAAGCATGACCTTTAAACTTT
This sequence comes from Saprospiraceae bacterium, assembly GCA_022841505.1. Classification (GTDB taxonomy): domain Bacteria; phylum Bacteroidota; class Bacteroidia; order Chitinophagales; family Saprospiraceae; genus JABWAJ01. Next base: position 6,130 of record JALHRK010000367.1, read on the forward strand.
CATAATTTATTTCAAAACTAACAAACATGAACAATCTATTCAGAGGCCTGCTTTCTGGGTATGGCGCGGCAAAACTAGGAGGTGGATGTATAGGCACCATTGTCGTATTTATTATTATTTGGGTGGTGCTCGGGCAATGTAATTAACACCAATCCAAACTGTGAATGATGTAATACTTCTCTGGAATTGTGTAACGTTCCCCACTTCAAAAACCCTCAACTTTGCAGGGTAAATAGTTTTTAACCTTTTTAAAATAAGAACAAT
>JALHRK010000368.1 GCA_022841505.1 Saprospiraceae bacterium
TTCGTATGTAAACCCTTCAATGTCGCACAACAGGATCACTAACCGGAAAGCGACCGGCAAGGCGTTGATGGCCTGGGTGACTTCGTCGCCCATGGCGTCGCGGAAAGAATCTTTGACTAAGATGTTTTCGTTGGCGCCTTTTTTGCTTTCAGCGGGTTTGACTAAGTCGGTCAATTCAACCGGAGTCGGACGGGTTTTCTCCCGGCGACGTTTGTTGATGAAGGTGTTTTTCAGAATGGTGAACAACCAGGCTCTTACATTCGTACCTTCATTGTACTGGTGAATAGCTTTCCATGCCCGCAGGTAGGTGTCTTGTACCAGGTCATCCGCGTCCGCTTCATTATAGGTCAGGTGGTACGCGAACGTGTACAGCGCATCAATCTGTGGAAGCATTTCTGCTTCAAACAGCTGGTATTGGCGCTTCATGGTTTCGTTTTGATTGAGCATGACCATTATTGTGGCGTTTCGTTGTGAACCTGAACTATTTGAAATCTATACCGGCTGAACTTGCTTCCGCTCCAAAAAGTTCCATCCCGGCGCCGGAAAGAGAAAAAAATTATCCTTTGCATGTTTTTTTTGTTCGTATCGGGCAAAATTTTACCTTTGCCCCCGGTGGGTGGCACGCTACCAGCTCCTTTTGAACCCCCCCAGGGCGGAAACGCAGCAAGGGTAAGGAAGTTGAGCGGTGTGCTGTGTTGCCCATCATATTATTATACTGCCTTCCTGAATACAAACTACACAACGCCATACCATGAAGTTTTTCATTGACACTGCCAGTCTTGACCAGATTAAAGAAGCCAAAGACCTCGGCATTCTCGATGGTGTGACCACAAATCCATCCCTGATGGCCAAAGAAGGCATTAGCGGGGATAAAAATGTGATGGAACATTACAGGGCCATCTGCGAAATTGTAGACGGCGACGTCAGTGCTGAAGTCATTTCTACTGATTTCAAAGGCATGGTAGAAGAAGGAGAACGGCTTTCTGACCTCGCGCCGAACATCGTGGTGAAAATTCCCATGATCAAAGACGGCATCAAAGCGATGAGTTATTTTACCGATCGCGGCATTCGCACCAATTGTACCCTCGTATTTTCTGCGGGTCAGGCCATCATTGCCGCCAAGGCCGGCGCCACCTACCTGTCGCCATTTATTGGCCGAATTGATGATATTTCGTGGGATGGGGTTGAATTAATCAAAGATATTGCCGAAATTTACGCAATTCAAGGGTTTGATACACAGATTTTGGCAGCTTCAATCCGAAATGCCAAGCACATTGTGGACTCGGCCCGCGCAGGTGCAGACGTTGTAACCTGTCCGCTTTCGGCAATTCTGGGGCTGCTGAAACACCCCCTGACCGACATCGGCCTGGAACAATTCTTAGCCGATCATAAAAAAGTAAATGAGCTTTTGTTAAAATAGAGGCTATCTCGTACCAAACACACACTTTTTTTCTATCGAAAGGAATAAGCACCCGCTTATTCCTTTTTTTTGTTGTTTATATCCATCACAAATGTCTGACCGGAAAATCATCCATATAGACATGGACGCTTTTTATGCCTCCGTGGAACAGCGCGACAACCCGGCGCTGCGCGGAAAACCCGTGGCGGTAGGCGGTTCGGGCATGCGCGGCGTGGTGGCTTCGGCGAGTTATGAAGCGCGGCGCTATGGTGTTCGTTCTGCCATGCCCAGCGTAGTGGCCCAGCGCATGTGTCCCGAACTCATTTTTGCAAAATCGCGGTTCGAGGTCTACAAAGAGGTGTCGCGCCAAATCCGGGACATCTTTTTTGAATACGCGGACCTCGTGGAACCGCTGTCTTTGGACGAAGCGTATTTGGATGTGACCACCGACAAAATGGGCATTGGTTCGGCGACGCTGGTTGCTAAAGCCATCCTGAAACGCATTGTTGAAACGACCCAATTGACGGCTTCTGCGGGCGTTTCTTTCAACAAATTTTTGGCTAAAGTCGCGTCCGGTGTCAACAAACCCAATGGCATTAAAGTCATTACCCCGGAGGAAGCGGATCATTTTTTGGGACAACTGCCCATCGAAAAATTTCATGGCATCGGCGCAGCGACCGCAAAAAAAATGAAAGCGCTGGGCATACACAACGGCGCAGACCTGCGGCAATGGCCCGAAGCCGACCTGGCACAATATTTTGGAAAAGCGGGACAGCATTACTTTCGGATTGTGCGGGCCGACGACCGCCGGGAAGTCAACCCAAACCGCATCCGCAAGTCCATCGGGGCAGAACGCACCTTTTTTGAAGACCTTTCCGACCTTGATGTCATGAAAGAAAAATTGGCGCATATTGCCGGCATTGTCCATGAATACATGCTCAAACACGACAACTTTGGCCGCACGGTTACCCTGAAAATCAAATCGTCCGATTTCCGCCAAATTACCCGAAGCAAAACCTACAACAGCGAACTGCATGACCTGGAGGCACTCATCGCTACAGTATACGAACTACTGGAACAAAACCGCCAGGAAGTAGAAAAAGTGAGGTTGCTCGGCGTGACCGTATCTAACCTGGCCCGGGAACGTTCGACAGAAGGGGTGCAGCTGAAGCTGGATTTTTAGGACGGTAGACGGTGGACGGTGGACGGTAGACGGGCTGTTCTACCGTCTACCGTCTACCGTCCACCGTCTACCGTATACCGTATACCGTCTACCGTATACCGTATACCGTATACCGTCTACCGTCCACCGTCTACCGTCTACCGTCTACCGTCTACCGTCCCGCTCCAATCAACACCTTCCCTTCATCTGCTGCAAAGCGGGAAACTACAAAATCCTTTTGCCTGAGTTCATTCAAAAACACAGGGCCGTTGGGGCGCAATTCGCGCATAATCGGCTGAAAGTTAAGCTCTACGTTTTCTAAGGCCGCTGCGTCTGGAAATTCAGTCATCAGGATAAAATCAAAATTAAGGGTTTCATTCGCTTTCACACGGATCATTTCATAATTGCTGATGTAGCCTTTTTCCAAAGCTTTTTCGCGATAAATTTTCCAGTTGTTTTCGTAGAAAAAAAGCGCTTCCGCTTCTTTCTCCGGGTTTATTTTTACAAAATCCATAATCCGGATCGCGTTAACTGGTTTTGGCGCCATGGGCGTTTCAAGTGGCTGCGCTTTCCAGAAATCAGCTTCAGAAATGCCTCCATGGTCGGAATCCAGCAAAATTTTCCACTGCTCCTGTTCTTTTTTCAGAATGACATTAAATTTTCCAAAATAATCCTGGCGGGGTTTGCCCTCCTGTTCATAGGAAGTGCGGTAATAACCAGTTTCATAAGCGAACGAATCTACGGAAGCGCGGTATTCAAAACGCAGGTCAATCGTTCGTTTTCGCTTTTCCTGTCGGTCGCGTTCATCGCCGCGCAACTGACCGGCATGGTAGGTCTCCCAATCCATTGAAGTGGGTTTGCCTTCAAGACCAAGGCGGATGACGTCTTTTGAGTGAACAGCCATGAAAGCGTCCGTATTTCCTTCCGAAAAATGCCGGATAAAAGGCTTCCAAACCTGCTCGTTGATTTGCTCTTTTGCCGTTTGGGCATTCAGGATCACGCCGGAGAACAGCAGCAACGTTAAAACGTAATTTTTCATAACAATCGGGTTTTATTGTAAGTAACCAGTGGCTGGGTTAGTGCAGGTATTGCGCTAAATGACGCCCTCACTTGCCCCAAAGACAAACACTCAATCCCCTGGTTTCAACAGCCAATTCACATCCAGTGCCAAATCTTTCGCAACCATCATTGTTGTCGGTTGAGTTGCGATGTGTTTTCCTAATTTTTTTAGATCTGTTTTAAAATCGAGGCGCATGTCCTCGTGCATTTTTTCGATCAGGGTCAATAGCTTTAGGGCCCTTTTTACAACGTATTGATTGAAGGTATGGGATCTTTGATAGTTTACCGGACGAATTTTATCGCCAAAAAGCTCAAAAGCTTCATTCAGCAGTAATAAGTTTAATTCAACTTCACCGTATTTATCGCGGGTTGTCGAGACATGACGGTTAATGACGCCGCTGAGGTCGCGCAAAAGTAAGAGCAAAATACCTGGAGAATGATAGTGCGCTTTGTGATCAGCGAGGGCATTGGTAATTTCCGCAGCTGCTACAGCCCGTCGGTCATCCTGCGTATTTCCCCCTTCCAGCAATTCAAAGATCAACTTATGGGCAAGGGGTGGATTGCCAGCGATCAGCCGGTAAAGCAACTTGTCTTTTTGTGTTGGCGACAAGCCGCTGATGGCCTTTTTCAAGTCGTCGGTAAGCTTAATCCTCGCCATAGTGTAAGCTATTGAATGATCATTGTCGTTGAAAAAACGCCTTGACGGCTGATGACTTTCACAAAATAAATACCTGCGCTGAAGGCTTCCGCATTTAACCGCCACAAATTATCGCCCTGGATACTTTTTGCAAGCAACAGCCCCGCTGCATCGTACAGTAAAAATTGCTTTTCTCCGACTTCGTTTCCTTTCAACTGTACCGCAAGTTCCCCGGAAGCAGGGTTGGGGAAAACGGTAATTTGGGCAGGTTTCGCTTCCGGCGCCTCCGTATCCACCAGCACCGCCTCAATATCCGTCCGAAAAACGGAAATGCCGCCGCTGAAATTTCCAACAACCACATCCAGCCAGCCATCAGAATCAATATCCGCGAAATCGAGATGCGTTTGGTTGCCTGCTTTGAAATTGCCGTAATCGGCTTCCAGCGCAGAAAAAGCACCAAACAAATTGCCTTCTATATTGCCATAGGTTTTAATAGCGCCGCTGGTTGTACCCATAAACAGTTTCCAGGAATCGCCGATTTTCAAAAATTGAGGGTGCGCATTGCCGTCAAGGTAGCCCGGCGCGCAGGCATTCACATTCCCAAGCCCCGGAAAAACCGAATCGAACATGCCATTGCCCAAGCCTTTTGCAAAATTGAGGTTGCAGTTCTTTTCCCCGATGACTAAGTCGTTGATGCCATCTTCGTCAAGATCCACGATTTGCACTACGCTTGCTTGCCCCACGTCTATCCCAAAATTATTATACTGAACCGGAGCAAAGGCAAGCGGATTGCCCGGGCCGGCTATGTTTTCCGCAAAAAACAAAGCGCCGTTTTGTTCGCCAATGATCAAATCGAGGTCGTCATCGCTGTCAAGATCGCCAAAAGCAGGCGCAAAAGCAAACGTCGCCGAACTGCTGAATTGGCTCATATCCAGCCAGTCGTCGTCCACCAATTCAAAAGATGGGCTGGTTGCAGTGCCTTTGTTTTCGTACAAAAAAAGCCGGGCGTCTTTTTCACCCAGGGGCAAATAATAGGTTTGATTTCCGACCACCAAATCCATCAGGCCATCCGCATTGTAATCCACAAAAACCGGGTAAGCGCCGGAGCCCAGGTCAATCATGTCTTCAATCAGAAAATTTTTCTGCTGAAACGAAAAAGAGGGTTGCTGAGCGGTATTCACATTTTTATAATACCAGAGCGCGTCATAACTTTCAGATGCCTGGCGACTGTTCGGCGCCACCAAAAGGTCGTTTTTGCCATCATTATCTACATCGAGGTAGAACGCGGCAGGAAAAACAGGGATATTTGCAGACAAATTATAGCTCGGAAAAGCGGTGTCCTGTTGCGTAAACCAGGCTTCCTGGCAAGTGCCGTTGTTCGTCAGGTAGTTAATGGTATTGTACGTAATATCACCAAGGATCAACTCTTTATCCCCGTCGCCGTTACCATCAAATGTCAGCAAAGTTGAACCGGAATGCCGGAAGTTGAGGGGTTCGTCTTCCCCGGTAAAATTCCCTGCGCAGATCCCGGGAGCACTGCCAAATTCCACGGCTGGCGAAAATGCGTTTTCGTAAACCCCGCCCCAGCAGTTTTCCATGAACCGGAAAATCAGACTATCGCGCCCGTAGCCCAGTTCCACAGACCGGTTGGCGAACATTTCAACATAACCGCCTGCGATATTGAACGTTGCAATGTCTAAGTCGCCGTCGCAATCCAGGTCATCAATCGCAGGATAGTCTATGGTGCTGACATAAATCTGGGTAGAAGAGCCATTCGGAAGCGGGAAAAAGATGATGTTGAAAGCCGTGTTAAATTGAAAACGCTGAAATTTCAACTGGTTGTCTTCAAAAAATCCGCGATAAACCATGATGCCTCCGACCGGTTGATCCGGATATGCGAAAATGTCCATCGCCCCGTCATTGTTGTAATCGCGCAACAAAACCCAGTTTTCCAGGTGCGGAAAATTGGCGGCGTATTCAGGAGCAAACACATAAGCCGTCTCCCCGGACACTCCGGTATTGATGAACGTGAGCTGGCGGTTGCCTTCCCGGTCAAACACATAAAGATCCAGAAGGCCGTCATTGTTCAGGTCTGCTGCGGAAGGTT
>JALHRK010000369.1 GCA_022841505.1 Saprospiraceae bacterium
TGATCACGGGCAGTATTTTTGTAGCGGTCATGATCGCCGGTATTTATGGCGGAGCTTATACTTTCCTCGGGCTGTTCGGGTTGATTGCAACCCTCAGTTTATGGGAATTTTACGGCCTTGCACTCGACATAAAGGGAATTAATGGAAAAGTCAGGCGTGTTTTGGGGGTGCTCGCCGGTTTGGCCCCTTTCGTTTTTATGGCAATTCAGGTGCTTTTGAATAAAGAAACACCTTATATAATAGGACACGGTTTGCTGGGCCTGTTGCTGGTCTTTTTTGTGATGATGTTGCTTGAGTTAAGGTGGCAATCTGAATCTCCTTTTCACAATTTGGCTTTTTTGGCGCTTGGGATCGTTTACATCGGCACGCCATTCGCTTTGATGGTCGCCATTTCTTTTCCAAACGGAGAAACGTATCAACCCAATATCATGATGGGGCTGCTTTTGTTAAGCTGGGCAAACGATTCAGGGGCGTACGGCATTGGCAGTCGCATTGGCAAAACGCAGTTAGCGCCGCACATTTCACCCAAAAAAACCTGGGAGGGCGCGATTGGCGGTAGTGTCATTACTTTGCTTGCAGCGATCCTTTTTGCTAATTTTATGCCTGGTTTCAGCTATACCGACTGGATCGTATTGTCACTGATTGTTGTTGTTTTAGGTTCTTTGGGCGATTTGGTAGAGTCTTTGTTTAAACGGAGTCTCCAAATCAAGGATTCCGGCAAATTATTGCCCGGCCATGGCGGCCTGCTTGACCGGTTCGACGGGCTTATTTTTATTATGCCTTTTGTAAGCGCCTATTTGTTCTGGATAAAATAACGTAAAATGAGCATCATTCATAAAGAGGGATTCAGGATCATTTCAATAACGGCGGTTGTGCTTGTCGCAATAACGGTTCTGCTCAACCGGGTTTTACCGGGGAGTTTGTGGTATACTGCGGGTTTGTCGGGCGGACTTTTTCTGCTGGTGCTGCAATTTTTCCGCAATCCCCGCCGCATCATCCCTGTTACTGACGACAGCATTGTTTACGCGCCTGCCGACGGAAAAGTAGTGGTCATTGAAGAAACAGAAGAACCGGAGTATTTTAAGGATCGGCGCCTCCAGGTTTCTATTTTCATGTCGCCGCTCAATGTACACGTCAATCGCAACCCCATTGGAGGAAAAATTGCTTACCTGAAATACCATCCGGGTAAATATTTAGTGGCCTGGCATCCAAAATCTTCAACGGAAAACGAACGCACGACGGTTGTTATCCAGCATGGACAGACCGCAGTACTACTGCGCCAAATTGCCGGCGCCATGGCCAAACGCATCAAAAATTACCTCCAAACCGGGGAAGAAGTAATCCAGGGCAGCGAAATGGGCTTCATTACCTTCGGTTCAAGAGTTGATCTTTTTTTGCCATTGGATGCGGTCATCGAAGTGCAGATTGGACAAACGGTGAAGGGGAATTTGACGGAGATTGCGAAGTTGTGATTTGAAGATTTGAGGATTTGAAGATTTGAAGATAACACGTGAGGCATATTCATCGCACGAGCGGGGCATGCCGGCCAGAGACCGGCAAATAGGACACGCGAGGCGGAGCCAACGCGCGAGCGGAAAGATTTGAAGATGCGAGAACAGCCCAATAACCAGTAACCAATAACAAATAACCACCATGCCCCTTCGCTACGAATTCCCACCCGCCGGCTCGGAATATTTAGGCGGCGAAAGCGACGGCTACGAGTACCGTACGACCTTCGGGGGGGCTTCTTTGGCCCACAGCTACGATATGGTGCGGCAATTTCTGAAAGAAGAGGGCTATCCCGAAATTCCCCTGCCTGCCAACGTGCAGGAGCTGGCGCTGTTTCGCCTGCCTACCCGCAACAAACAAATCCTTTTGTTTGAAGACAATGGCTATGTCCACAACCCGGTGAAGATCCTGTTTCCGACCGATGGCCGCAAAAAAAATGTGCTGATTTTGTGTCTGTATAATGAATCGGCGCCGGACCATTTGCTGCGGTTTCATGGGGTGTTGGGGGCGAAAAACACCAAATAAAAAGCCTCATATTCACCAATGTTGGTATATTTTCATTTTTTTCTGGTATAAGTGTAAAAAACAAAGTAATCTTGGGTCTCTGAATGCACAATTAGGAGCAGAAACGGCGCCAGGTTTCTCTCCCAATCATCGCTCCGTGATGTAACCTGAACAGTTATCAATCATTCTTTAACTCCTAAATTTTAAATCATGAATTACTATTTGAAAGTACTACAGAACTATGCTGAGTTCAACGGCAGAGCCAGAAGAAGCGAGTACTGGTATTTTGTCCTGTTCAACATGATCATCTCTTTTGGACTTGGTTTTGTAGGTGGGATGCTCAATACAGAATGGCTGTCCAACATTTACAGCCTTGCCGTATTGATTCCCGGCATCGCAGTTGGTGTAAGAAGAATGCACGACGTAGGTAAAAGCGGATGGTTTCTGCTCATTCCTATTTACAACCTGATTCTGGCTTGCACGGATGGCGAAAAAGGGACGAACCAGTATGGTCCAGACCCGAAAAACCCCGAAGTTGACATCACGGATCACTTAGTCAGCTAATTTTTCCCTATTTTTTTCCGAAATCTGTTGGCCGCATTTTCCATTTTTTTGCAATGATGCGGTCAAGCAAACGGTGCGGCAGCATAGTCGGTAAAAACCAGGTATTGAACCAGTCTTTGTTTAGTGCGTAACGGTGCTTGGGATTGGGGGATGTCAGGGAGCCGAATATTGCTGCCGCAACTGCTTCAGGTAACAACCCATTGGGGATGTTCTTTTTCAGCGCTCCATCCAGGCGCATAGAAATGGCCGAGTAATAATCGGTGTCTTTGTAGCGCTCTTTATAAGGTGCGACTTTAGCCACCAGGTCATTGTTAACAGGACCGACATAAATATCAACTACGTCAATGCTGTAAACCATCAGCTCGCGCCGCAAGGTGTCGCAAAGGCTGTGCATGGCACTTTTTGCAGCAGAATAAAAACTCGTAAAAGGCAAGGTAATTGTAGCAGAAGTGGAACCGACATGCACAATGCGCCCTGGTTTGTTTAGGTGGGTTTCCCGCAACAAAGGCACGAAGCATTGAATGACTTCCAATCCGCCAAAAACATTCACCTCAAATTGGTAGCGCATTTCCTCGCGGGTCAGGTACAAAATTGGCCCCGGAATCTGAATCCCGGCATTGACCACCACCCCAAACAGGTTTTCCCCTTCCCCAAGTTCAGCTTTTACCGTTTGCACGGCTGAGCGGATGGCTTCACTGTCCGTCACATCAAACAGCAACGGCGTGTAATTCACACCAAAGGTTTCGCTCAGGCGGGTTGCGTCTTCGGCCTTTCGCACGCTCCCAAAAACATGGCAACCCTGTTCAATAAAGTATTTCAGGCAGGCATAACCAATACCCGAGGAAACGCCCGTAATCAGAATATGCCGCATGTTCAGAGCGTATTTTTGTTTTTTAAAAACCCCGGCAACAAACGCAGTCTTTTAGCCAGGAGCCGATCCAGCACGCGGGCCGGCAAATTCACCGGGATTTTCCACCGGGAGAAATATTTGTAAGGCCTTACATAACGCAGCCGGGGGTTGGCATCGCTCAGGGCACGGTAAATGGTGGCCGCAATGGCTTCCGGAGCCAAACCCCGATCGCGCAGGTACTGAGCGGAAGCTAAATAGCGCGCCATGCCTTCTTCAAAATCGGTTCCCGAAAAATCTGCGGCATTGGCGGCAAGCGTATCCACGATGCCCGTTTTGACGCGCCCCGGCAGGATGTCAATCACCGGAATGCCATAAGGGTAAAACTCCCTGCGCAAAGCATGGGCAAGGTTGCTCAACGCCCGCTTGGAAGCCGAATAAGGTCCCATAAACGGCAGGGCTATTTCCGCGGAAAGCGAACTAACATTGACAATTCGCCCGGGCGGATGGCCATCCCGACTTCTCAGCAAAGGAAAATACAACTGACACAAGGTGAGCGGGCCGAAGGTATTGACTTCAAACTGCTGGCGCATTTTTTCCTTGGGCATGTGCAGAATTGGGCCCGTGACGACCATGCCGGCATTGTTGACCAAACCTGCCAAATTCTGTTCTCCCAGCATGGCTTTTACCTGCTCCGCAGCAGCCGACATGGCCGCATCATCGGTCACATCAAAAATCAGCGGCGTAAAGTTTTGGGGAAACAATCCGGCTAACTTAGCAGCATCGGCAGCGGATCTCACACTTCCAAAAACATAAAACCCTTTTTCGAGCAGGTAACGAACCGTTTCAAATCCGATCCCGCCCGAAGCGCCTGTAACGACAATATATTTCATTAATTTTAGTACTTGAGTTCCAGAACCTCCACCAGGTCGTCCGCGTATTCACGGGTATTGGCCAATCGCGGCATTTTATTCTGTCCGCCCAACCTTCCGCGGGCTTTCATGTATTGGCGAAAACCGTCTTTTGGAATGGAACGAATGATGAGGGGCTGCAACATATTGCCTTCGATCAAATCGCGGTAATAGATATTTTTTTCACAGAGCAGGACATTTACTTTTTCTGCAAAGGATTTCATGTCCTGCGGTTCGTGAGAAAACTCCACGAACCATTCGTGGTATGGCGGGGAGCCATCCGGCGGATTCACCTGCGGCGCCACATGGAACTCGAGAATGCCCACCCCGGCTTCGTGCGCTACGGTCAACAGGGCTTCATCCACTTCTTCCGTAATGACGTGCTCGCCAAAGGCAGAGATGAAGTGTTTCGTTCGACCAGTTACAATGATGCGGTATGGATCTATGGAAACGAATTTGATCGTGTCGCCAATGACGTAGCCCCAAAGTCCGGAATTTGTGTTGAGAATAATGGCATAATTTACACCCAGCTCCACTTCTTTCAAACTGAGGCGGGTTGGGTTTTCATCGTGAATTTCATCGGCAGGGACGAATTCATAAAAAATGCCACCGTCTAAGTTCAGCAACATCCCTTCCACGTGCTGCTTATCCTGAAAAGCAATGAACCCTTCGGATGCATTGTACATTTCCACATAAGCAATGTCTTTCCCGATTGCTTTCTGGAATTGCTCCCGGTACGGAGCGAAATTCACGCCGCCATATGGGTAAACCTGGAAGTTGGGAAAAATTTCAGACACGCTTTTTTTGCCGGTTTTTTCCATCAGGCGTTCAAAATACATGAGCACCCAGGGCGGAATGCCGCCAATTACGCTCATATCGCGTTGAAGGGTTTCGTCGCAAATGCGGTCAACTTTCAATTCCCAGTCTTCTATCGTGTTGGTTTCATAAGTGGGCGTCAGGTTGCGGCGCAGGTATTTGGGAATGTGGTGATAGGTGATGCCCGACATACGCCCGGCTTGTACGGCGCCGACTTTGTTCAATTCCGGGCTACCTTGTATAAAAATCAGGCCGCCATCTACCCAACTGGCATTGCCGGTTTCGTGGGTGTACATCGCAAACGCGATGCGACCGGCACTGATGAACGTGGGCATGCCTTCTTCGGAAACCGGGATGTACTTCACCCCGGAAGTCGTTCCGGACGTTTTGGCAAAATACTTTGGCAAACCTTTCCAAAGTACATTTTTTTCACCTGCTTTAATTTTTTCTATATAATCCTTGAAGCCTTCATATTCCTGGAGCGGGACGGCTTTTTTGAAGTCTTCGTAGTTTTTCACCTTGTCGAAACCATGATCTTTCCCATACAGCGTCGTTCGGCCAACTGAAAGGTTGTGGTCAAAAATCCGATCCTGGTACTCGAGGGGATTGCTGCGCCACCTGGCTACTTTCCCGGCGTAGTATTGCGCCATCAGTTTGGCAATGAAAGACTTCAGACTCATGAAAGTACGAGGTTTTAATTAGTGTCTGTCCACTTACTAAGTAAAGTTCAGGTTGGTGGGATTATCCCGATGTCCCAATTCCCGCAAGAACAACAGGTGGTCGCGCATTACCGTCGCTAAGGTTTTATTGACGTACCGAAGTTTGTATTCGGCTGCCGTTTGTTTCACGATTTTTGTGAGTTCGTAATAATGAATGTGGTTTACGCTGGGGAACATGTGGTGGACGACGTGGGTATTGATGCCACCGAAAAACCAGTGAATCAGCTTGTTCTCTGCCGAATAATCCACCGTGGTCAGCAATTGATGCGTCATAAAGTCCATCTCTACGACGCCCTCTTTATTGGGAAGCGCATAGTCGCTTTCGTAGGTGATGTGTACCGGAAATGAAACAACTGCCGTAAAAATGCCGGCGATAAAAAGCAGGGCCAGGGTTATTACAATCAGGTCCAACCAGGGCATTCCTGTGACGTATTTAGGAATCAATACCATGAAGCAGAAAAACCAAACCTTGCTCA
>JALHRK010000370.1 GCA_022841505.1 Saprospiraceae bacterium
CGGCAACTGCGGTGCGCTCCTGATAATTGTGCAGCAGGTTGGCCACCCGCGCCAGCAGCTCTTCTTCATCAAAAGGCTTGAGCAGGTAATCGTCCACGCCAATGCGCATGGCGGAAATGCGGTCTTCCATGCCAGCGCGCGCCGTCAGGAAAATAAATGGCAGGAGACGGGTAGGGGAGTAGGACTTGATCTTTTCCAGCAAAGCAAAACCGTCCATTTCGGGCATCATGATGTCGGAGAGGATCAACTGGCAGTTGAAATCCGGTTGTTGGCAGTATTCCCAGGCAATCCGTCCATTTGCAGCGGTTTTTACCTCGTAATGAGGTTTCAAAATCATATCGAGGTATTCCCGCAAGGCATGATTGTCTTCCACCACCAAAACCGACGTGCGGTTATGGGAAACGGGCGCGGTCGCTTTGAGCGGCGCTGCCAGATCTGCCAAAACTTCCGGTTCTTCTTCTTCAGCTTCTGGGTTGGCGCCAAATTCTGCCAGCCGAAAAGGCAATTGTACCGTAAAAATCGAGCCTTCTCCCGGAGCGCTTTGCAAACTTACCTGTCCGCCCATCAACTCCGTAAATTCGCGCACGATGGCCAAACCAATGCCCGTTCCACCTTCTGCCACAGCTTGTTTTTGGCTGGTTTGAAAATACCGGTTAAATACCTGGGGCTGGTCTTCCAAAGGAATTCCCCTGCCGGTATCGCTTACTTTCAGCGTGAGGAATTGCAAAGCAGTTGTTTTGGGGCCGTTGGAAAAACTTTCGGTTGTTGCTGTCAACATGACTTTTCCGCCTGCCGGGGTGAACTTGTGGGCATTGCCCAGTAGGTTGTTCAACATCTTTTCCAGTTTATTGCGATCCAGCAGCAAGTAGCAGGGTTGGGGCGCCTGGTAATCGAACTGAAGCTCAATGCCGGTTTGTCGGGCATGGCTTTCGAAGTTGCCTACAATCCTGGAAAGAAAACTATGCAGTTCAAGCGCCGTTTCCTGCAAATCCAATTTCCCGGCTTCAAGGCGTGAAAGGGCCAAAATTTCTTCGATGCGTTCCTTGAGTTGTTCGCCACTTTGGGCCATCAGGTGAAGTTGCCGGGTTTCTTCCGGAGCAAATTGGCCATTTTTCAGCAAGCGTTTCAGCGGGCTGAGAATCAGGGTAAGCGGGGTACGCAGGTCGTGGCTGATGTTGGTAAAAAAGTTAGACTTAAAGGCGTCCAGTTCTTTCAACCGCAGGGTTTCCGCGTGTTCCAGTTTGTTCCTGAGCTGGTAACGGTAAAACTGGTAAATGACCCCGCCTACGGTGAGGGCATACAGCAACCAGGCCCACCAGGTGCGATACCAGGGTGGCAAAACGGTGATTTCCAGGGAAACCGGCATTGAATTCCAGACGCCGTCGCTGTTAGAGCCGATGACTTTAAAGGCATAGGTTCCCGGCGCCAGATTCAGGTAGGTGGCCTGGTGGTCGTTGCTTTCATGCCGCCAGGCTTCTTCAGCGCCTTCGAGGTAATAACGAAAACGATTTTTGCCGGAAACCGAAAAATCCAGCGCCACAAACTCCAGGGTGATGTTGTTTTTGGAATACGGAACCACAATGGCCTGGGTAAATTCCACTGCCTGTTGCAGCACATCACCTGGGCGCCCCCATCGGGCCGGTTCATCGTTGAGGCGCAGGCCGTTGATGCACACCTGGGGTACCATGGTATTTTCCTTCAGGTCGCGTGGGTGGAATGCCGTGATGCCGTTAACGCCGCCGAAAAACAACTCGCCATTTGTACCTTTGCCATAAGCCCAGGTGTTGAATTCATTGTCTTGTACGCCATCGGCATCGGTATAATTTTTAATTTCTCCGCTCGAAGGCGAATAACGGATCAGGCCTTTGTTGGAGCTCATCCACAGGTTACCGTCCTCATCGTTCAAAACGGCATAAATGACATTATTGGGCAAGCCTTCCGACTTGGTGAGGTGGGTAAACGCCATCGTCCGGGTATCCAACCGGTTTAAGCCGCCGCCTTTGGTGCCAATCCAAAGCACCTCCGGATTGACAGGGTCGGCTAAGAGGCTGGCTACATTGTTACTTCGAAGCGAATTCCGGTCGGCGAGATTCGTTTTGAATATTTGGAAATTAAAACCCTGCGGAGCCGGCAAACCGCGCACCAAACCTTCATTCGTGGCAATCCACCAGGAACCGTCAGCGGTTGGTAAGATGGCATTCACGTTGTGGCCCTTTGCAACAAGATGTGTGTAATAATGACTTTGCACCTGTTCTGAAACCGGGTCAAAACAAACCAGGTTACCCCCATAGGCCATCCAGATTTTTCCTGTTTTATCGGTCGTAAGCGCTAAGATGAGGTCACGTGGGTGGAGATCAGACGAAGGAAGCGGGAAGTACCGGGGTGGATTGCGATCCGTTACTTTTACAAGATACTCTGACTGTTTTTCTTCCGATATCCCAGCTACCCATAAAGTACCTTGTTGATCCATACAAATCCGGCCATTAGGCCAAAAGCGATGGGCCGCCTGGGGGAAATAATTACTTTGCACTTGTGGTTTTTCAACGGAGATGAGCAGGCGGTTTTCGCTGTCTGCGGTGTAAATATTTCCGTGGCGATCCCGAAGGATCGGGGCACTGACGCTTTGTCCTTTTAAAAGGTGTCGAAAAAAAACAGCCCTCGGATTAAATTTGACGATGCCAAGTCCGTTTGTCCCCATCCAGATGATTTCCGAACGATCCTGCATCATCCACGACAGTCCGGAAGGGACCGGGATGTTTTCGACTTCCGGTCGGGTTGGATCAAAATTTCCGGCTTTGTCCAGACGGTAGGCGCTGCACCCCTGCTTGGTTTGCAGCCAAATCAGGCTGTCTCCCGTTATTTGCCGGTAGTCAATGAATCCCTCTGGCACAGGCAGCTGTTTCAGCGCCGGCGTTTTTCCTAAAGTAAGCCGGAATAAAGCGGGATTTTTGTCCAAAATACAATTGATCAGGATATTGCCCCGATGGTCCAAATACAGCCAGGCTCCAAATTTGGTTTGGAAGTTGGAAATTAAAGGAGAAGAATGGCCTGAATGAATTTCTAACTGATGGATGGCATTGTCTTCATCCGGAATAAATATGTTTTTTTTATCTGCACTCAGGCAGGGAATTCCAAAAACCCAACGCGGCCACCCCCATATTTTCAATGCTTTCAGCCAGTTGGCGTTTTCGGGGTGTTTTCCAAAAAATCCTTCCGGGAAAGTTATTTTGGCCAGATAATTTCCAAGATCAGGCCGATTGACCTGTACCCAAAGGTTTCCATACGCATCAAATTCCGTCCAGAAAATAGCGCCATCCTCATTTTCGGATGATCCTACCAACTGGTTAAAGGGAATTCGGAATACCTTCCTCGTTTTTTTATGCAACAAATTGAGCCCGCCTTTATTGGCGCCCAAAATTAAAAACTCCCCACGCTCAGAAATGGTATTGATGTAATCGTGCCCGAGGCTGTGCTCGTCATACGGGTCGAAAGTAAATTCTTCGAAGCGGTAGCCGTCATAACGGTTGAGCCCGTTTTTTGTGCCAACCCAAATAAATCCTTCGCTATCCTGAAAAATATTGCAGATATAACCCTGCGACAAGCCCTCGCGGGTGGTCAGCATTTCTATTCCCGCTTGCTGGGCCAATAAGGTGCAACCATACGCCAAAAGCGCAGGCAACAAGACCAGCAAGCGGGCAATACCAGGGTTCATAAATAATCCTTCAGTTGTTTTTTATCAAGGATCACCGGCAATGATACCTCGGACCGTTAGGTTCGAAGCAGATTTTGTCATACTGAGCGCTGCTAATCAGAGGAATACACTTGGGGTCATGCGCAAAACCAAGCAGCGCGAAGTATAAGAACTGATGCACCAAAGATAAAAAACACCCCGGATTACTATCCTGGTCAGTACATCATATTCTCGCCTCCATTGTCTTCATCGCGTTTTTTATCCCCCCGCGGTTTGGCCTGATTCAGGCGGTAGTTCAGCGTGAGGGTGATCTGCCGGGCGCGCCACTGGAAATCGGTGTCTGCATAAAAATCATCCCCTTCGGAAATAGACCGCATCCGGCGCGAATTCAGCAAATCCCGGACGCTCAACGTTAGCGTACCTTTCTGTTTCAGGATATCGCGGCTGGCGCCGAGGTCAATGCTGTACATTGCTTTACGTGAACCCTGGGGTGTTTGTTCCGGTGCACGGTAATCAAATCGCACCTGAAGGTCCGTATTTTTAAAAACAGTGAATCTGGAAGTGCCGCGTGTGAACCAGGCATAGTTGTCGCTTTGAAAACTTTCTCCAAGGTTACCGCCATCAATCATAGAGCGGTAAAAATTAAAACTGCCATTCATCGTCCACCACTTGAACGGGTTATAAGAGACCACAAACTCCAGACCATATGCGTTTTCAGACAACAGGTTTTCGGGGCGGGTGAGGAAAGTGACGCCGTCTTCGTTCAGGGTGCGGATGCGGTCAATTTTTCCGCTGGTGTAGCGGTAATAAACCGAAGAACTCAGCGAAGCCTGATCCCAGTATTTGATATGCCCCAATTCTACGATGTCGGTAAACTCCGGATTGAGGTCGGGATTGCCTGTGAAAAAATTCCGGTTGTCGCTGAACGAAGAAAACGGGTTCAGTTCGCGGAAACCGGGGCGCCGCAAACGCCTGCTGTAACTCAGTTGTACTGCATTTTGGGAAGGCAGGTCGTACGTTACGTGCATGCTGGGGAAAAGGCTCAGGTAGTTGCGGGCGTTGACCTCGTTCGTTTGCAGCAATTGGGTGGTCACATCGCTGTATTCGGTGCGCAACCCGGCCTGATAGGAAAACTTCCCTTTTTTATCGCCATAAATCAGATATGCTGCGTGGATGTTTTCATCATAGCGAAAATCGTTGCTCAGCCCCGGGAAAACCACCCAGGCATCGTTGGCGTATTCTTCCACTAAGAAGTCATTGGCAATGTCGCGAAACGTACTGCGCAAACCCATTTCCAACTTGCCGTCTTTCCCCACCGGCTGAACGTAGTCCAACTGAGCAGCCAACAGTTGCTCCCGCTCTCTGTTGTAGGAACGTTGAGCCAGATCAGCAACGCCGGAAGGCTCCATTGCAGGCGTAAAAAACCGCTCGCTCAGGTCGGAGTTTTCCGTTTCGTCGTTGTCCTGATAACGCACGTCTGCGGTCAACTCCTGCCCTTTTTTTTCAAAAGTCTTTTTATAGGTAAGCGCGTATTCAAAATTCAGTTCGTCTTCTGCTTCATCGTCTTTCCGCAGGGAAACGCCGGTTGGATCACTGAAATTCATCAGGTAATCGCGGTATTCAATCAGGGAAATATTGGTTTGTTTGCCGCCCCGGTAGGTAAAAGCGCCGGTCAGCGTATTTTTATCGTTGATGAAATAATCGGCGCCGGCCCGCACGTTGTTCGACCAACCGCCCCGCGTCCGGTCACTGGCCTGGGTGGTGATAAACGTCGTGTCATTGCTGTAAACTTCCTGGTAAAGCGAACCCACGCCCGGACTGTTTCGATACGTGAGGCCGTAGTTGGTGAACAGGTTCAGTTTTGCCGTTCGATAGTTCAGATTGATGGCCGCCCCGTGGTTGTCCGGGTAGCCGGTCGTGAGGTCGAACGAGCCATTCACGCCCTGGCGCACGTCTTTTTTCAAAACAATATTAATGATGCCCGACATGCCTTCCGCTTCGTATCGGGCCGACGGGTTAGTGATCACTTCCACTTTATCAATCAGGTTTGCGGGCAACTGGCGCAGGCCGTTGGAGCCGCTCAGACCAACCAGGCCCGAAGGTTTTCCATCAATCAAAATGCGCACATTGTCGCTGCCGCGCAGGCTCACATTGCCTTCCACGTCTACCTGAACGGAAGGCACGTTGTCCAATACATCGGCAGCATTGCCACCCGCATTGCCGAGGTCTTTGCCCACATTGAATACCTTTTTATCGAGCGACATCTGCATCTGGCTTTTTTCAGCCTGCACCACCACTTCATTCAGGGTTGTTGCCTGCGTTTGAAGCGCAATGACGCCCATGTCTCCCGTGCTTTTGTCGCCGGAAATAGTCAGGCTGGCAATGGTTTTGGTTTGGTAAGACAGGAATTCGATTTTGGCAAAATAAGCGCCCGGAGCAGCTTCCAACGTAAACAAGCCTTCGTCGTTGGTGATGTTACCGGCGATCAAAGCGCTGTCCTGCAGGTTAAAAAGACTGATGGTGGCGTAGCTCAACGGCGCCTGTGTGGCCGCATCCACTACTTTCCCGTTCAGGCGCACTTGTTTTTGCGCGCTGATGGTGACAGAAAAACTTAGAAAGAGGAGGATGAAAA
>JALHRK010000371.1 GCA_022841505.1 Saprospiraceae bacterium
GATTTTTTCAAAATTGGAAGCAAACTTGTCTTTTGCAGGACTGGCCTCGCCGGGAATGTTTTTGATGATCCCGGTTTTTACGCCGCCCGGATGCACGCAAGTAACGGCGACCGGCGTGCCGTGCAGTTCCTGCCTAAGCGTTTCGGTGAAGCCCCGCACCCCGAATTTGGTGGTGGAATAAGCCCCTTGCCCGCCGTAACCGATGATGCCGAAAATGCTGGAAATGTTCACCACAGCTGCTTCCGGTCGCGCCTTCAGGTGGGGCAAAAAAGCCAGCGTGCCGTAAATGACGCCCCAAAGGTTGACGCGAATGACCCGCTCGAATTCCTCCATGGGCGTGCTGGCAATGCTGCGCCGCTCCATGGCGATGCCCGCGTTGTTGATGACCATGTCCACTTGCCCGTACTGCGCCACAACGGCTTCTGCAAAACCGAACACCGCCGCCTGATCGCCCACGTCAAACGTTGCAGCCATGCCTTTTCCCCCTGCCGCTTCCACGGCCTGAAGCGTCTGCGCCAGCATTTCCCCGTTCCAGTCGTTGAGCGCAACCTTTGCGCCTAAAGCTGATAATTGGAGGGCCAGTTCGCGCCCCATGCCCGATCCTGCGCCGGTGATGACCACCACTTTGTCCTGAAAAGATTTCATTGCTGTTGTATTGCCCCTGCAATATAATTCAATCGCGGAGATTGAGCAGGGCTTTCAAAAATAAAGACGCTGTATTTTACCATAAAATCTGCCTACATTTTTTATTCAAGCGAACATTTTTTAACCAAAAACGTTATCTTTGTGACTCATTAATAAGCTTTAGATTAAATCTAAATAAAGAATCCGGACCTGCGATGGAAAAACGATTGATCTACCTAGACAACAACTCCACGACGCCAACCGACCCTCGGGTGGTGGATACAATGCTGCCTTATTTTTTTCAGCACCACGGCAATGCCGCCAGCCGCAGCCACCCTTTTGGCTGGGTAGCGGAAGAGGCGGTGGACTATGCCCGCGAACAAGTTGCTTCGTTGTTGGATGTAGATTCGAAAGAAATCATCTTTACTTCCGGGGCAACAGAATCCGATAACCTCGCACTCAAAGGCGTTTTTGAGATGTACAGCCGCAAGGGCAACCACATCATCACGACAAAAACGGAACACAAAGCGGTGCTCGATTCCTGCACCCGCATCGAAAAAATGGGCGGCGAAGTCACTTACCTCGACGTAAAGGAAGACGGCCTCGTTGACCTCGCAGAACTGGAAGCTGCCATCAAACCAACGACCATTTTGGTGTCCATCATGTGGGCCAACAACGAAACCGGCGTCATCCAGGATATGAAAGCCATTGGGCAGATTTGTGAAAAACACGGCGTGCTGCTGATGAGCGACGCCACCCAGGCCGTTGGAAAAATCCCGGTACACCCGAAAGAAGTCGGCGTTCACCTGCTGGCCTTTACCGCCCACAAAATGTATGGCCCTAAAGGCGTTGGCGCGTTGTACGTTTGCCGGAAAAACCCGCGCGTGAAAGTAACGGCCCAGATGGACGGCGGCGGACACGAACGCGGCATGCGCTCGGGCACGCTCAACGTACCGGGCATTGTCGGCTTTGGAAAAGCTGCTGAAATTGCAAAAAACGAAATGGCTCAGGATGCGGAACGACTCAGCCGCCTGCGCGATAGATTGGAAATAGCGCTCCGGGGCAACCTGGAGGAAGTATACATCAACGGCAACACGGAACACCGCATGCCGCATGTCACCAACCTCTCTTTTAAACACGTGGAAGGCGAAGGGCTGATGATGACGTTCAATCAGAATATTGCCGTTTCTTCGGGTTCGGCCTGTACTTCGGCTTCTTTGGAGCCTTCTTATGTACTGGTGGCGCTCGGTTTGGGCGACGACCTGGCGCATTCTTCCATTCGTTTCAGCCTTGGTCGCTTTACGTCGGAAGAAGATGTGGATTTTGCCGTTCAGGCGATTACTGCCGGCGTGAACCACATGCGCGACTTAAGCCCGATTTGGGAAATGTATAAGGAAGGCATTGATGTGAACTCCATCGTTTGGGAATCGCATTAAGATTTGATGAAAGAACACTCTTTTGCTCATTTTTGATAAAACTATAGCGTCATGGCTTATTCAGATAAAGTACTCGAACATTTCAAGCACCCGCGCAATGTGGGTACTTTGGACAAAAACAACAAAAACGTAGGCACTGGCCTGGTTGGCGCACCTGAATGCGGCGACGTCATGCGCCTCCAGATTGAAGTGGACCCAGCTACGCAAACCATTGTGGATGCCAAGTTCAAAACGTTTGGTTGCGGTTCGGCAATTGCGTCTTCGTCTTTGGCAACGGAATGGATCAAAGGCAAAACCATTGATGAAGCAGTCACGATCAACAACATGGACATCGTGGAAGAACTGGCCCTGCCGCCGGTGAAAATCCACTGCTCGGTGTTGGCGGAAGATGCCATCAAAGGCGCCATCAAAGACTACCGGGAAAAGAACGGTTTGACGGTTGATGCGGAGCAGGTGGTTGCGACCGTGTAATAAGAGGCAAGGTGCAAAACTTGTCCCGCGTTGCGGGGTTGGCAAAAGGCAATGACATCACAATGATCGAAATTTGCCTTTTGCCAACTCGCGAGTTTGCCAATTTGCCCCTTGCTTCCTGACATCGTCTAAAATCTAATGTCTAACATCTTATATCTAACGTCATGTTATTCGTAGCAGACAGCGCCAAAGAAAAAATTCTGGAGATCAAAAAGAGCGGCTCCCTGAGCGAAGATTACTTCGTGCGGGTATCGGTCACCAGTGGCGGGTGTTCAGGCCTTTCTTACAAAATGGATTTTGACAACGAGTCGAAACCCAACGATCAGGTGTTTGAAGACAACGGCACCAAAGTGGTCACCGACCTGAAAAGTTTCCTGTATCTTTTCAATTCCACCCTCGAATTTTCCGGCGGCCTCAACGGGAAAGGGTTCGTTTTCAACAACCCTAATGCGGCGCGGACTTGTGGCTGTGGGGAAAGTTTCGCAGTTTAATTAGTATTTCACGCCGGAAATAATGAGTTCCAACTGCTGCATGAAATTCCGCTTGTCTTTTCCGGGTGCGTGCAGAAAAGCGTCAATAAACAGCAAGTCTTTCTTATCAGGATTGTAAATCAGGTAGCTGATGAATGAGCCTCCCATGTAGTCGTTGACGATTTCCCAGATGCCGCGCGCTTCCAGCACATAATTATTGTTGATTGTTCTGGCCGAAACGTACATCGGCAGGTCAATATCGTTGATGCGCATGTAGGTATTGGCTTCTGAAGTGGTCACGTACTTCCTGCCAATGCTGTCTCGAATGGCTTTGATGCCCGCTTTGCTGAGTTGTTGTTTGTCGGTATAGGGCACCCGATGCAGGATCAGGTTGCTGCTGACCGCGTCCGTTTCCATCCGCATCCAGATCACCTCACCGTCGCTCACCGCCTGAAAATACTTTCGGGGGATGCGCAGTTCGGCGTCCATTTTATTTTTTACTTCGTCCATTAACGTCCGGTTCACTTCGTCGCCAAAAAATGCAGTAGCTTCGATGCGTTTGCGGTTGTCTTTGTCTAAGCGTTTGGCGGCAGCCGGAAAATTATTTTTGATGGCTTCGATTAATTCGTCATCGGAATGCGCGTATTGATAAATCAGGACCTGGTCTTTGGCCCATTTGTCGCGGCCCACCAAAGAGTTCATTTTTTTGTCTGTTTTGGCCAACTGCACTTTTTCTTCCCCAATATCGCTCCGGATGAGTTGGCTCACCGGAGAATCCGGTTCATTCAGATTGCCGACGATGAGGTAATGCTTTAACTGTTTGCGGAGGGGTTCGTTATTCAGATCTTCCACTGAAAAAAATCTAAGGTCATAGATCGGTTCCGGCGTGGGCAGGATCGGATAAGCCGCCGAATAGTAATAACGGATGGTATCCCCAACAGGCCCATCCCAGATGCGCTTGTCGGTTACGACCACCACTTCATTGATTTTGCCGTATGCGGTGGGAACAATCCCGACACTTCTTTTAGCATCATCCGTACAGGCAGACGCCAAAAACAGGAGCATAAAAATCAGGGCTGACACTGGCGAAAAACGAGTTTTACGATTCATTGACGCATATCTTTTGAGGACTTGAAGGTAGTGCATTTGTATTAAAACAGATGCGTTTTGCAGGGGTTTTGGCGCATGGGAAAAGAAGAGGGTGTCTCATAAGAGGCAAAAGACAAAGGACAAAAGGCAAAAATTTGAAAAATCCTTCAAGTTGATCGTCAAATCACAAAAAAATGATCAATTTGAAAGATAATCGAAACTAAATTGCCCCTTGTCCTTTGCTCCTTGCCTATTATGAGACACCCTCTAATGGATAGAAATTGCTTCCTAAACTTTTTCTATCCAGTAACTAAAACAAGCCCTTAATGATGGCTTCTTCCGTTATGCCTTCTGCTTCCGCTTTGTAGTTGCGCACAATGCGGTGGCGCAGCACGTAATTGGCAATTTCCTGCACGTCTTCGATGTCCGGAGAATACTTTCCGTGAATGGCAGCATGGCATTTTGCGCCAAGCACCAAATACTGCGACGCGCGCGGACCTGCGCCCCAGGTAATGTATTCATTCACTTTTGCGGTGGCTCGGGCGGTACCCGGACGCGTTTTGCTCGTCAGGTTAACTGCGTATTCCAGCACATTGTCGGACACTGGGATTTTACGCACCAACTGCTGAAAGTGAAGGATTTCCAGGGAAGTAACCACGTGGCGCAGTTGGTAGTCCTGCACGCCCGTCGTTCCTTTCACAATGCGAATTTCCTCTTCGTAAGAAGGATAGTCCAAAGGAATATTGAACATAAAACGGTCGAGTTGCGCCTCCGGAAGGGGATAGGTACCTTCCTGTTCGATCGGGTTTTGCGTAGCGAGTACAAAAAACGGCGCCGGCAACTGGTGGCGCTCGCCGCTCACGGTCACGGAGCGTTCCTGCATCGCTTCCAACAATGCGGCCTGGGTTTTGGGGGGCGTCCGGTTGATCTCATCCGCCAGTACGATATTGGCAAAAATGGGGCCTCGGTTGAACCGGAAATGGCGGTCTTCGCCCAAAATTTCCGACCCTGTAATGTCTGTCGGCATCAGGTCGGGGGTGAACTGGATGCGTTTGAAATCGAGCTCCAATACATCTGAAATGGTGCTGACCAAAAGTGTTTTTGCCAATCCGGGTACGCCAACCAGGAGGCTATGCCCATTGCTGAACAGGGAAATAATGACCGCTTTGACAACTTCGTCCTGTCCGACAATGACTTTTCCAATTTCTTTTCTCAGGTCTTTGAAAGAAGCCGCCATCGCATCTACTGCTTCCACATCTGATTTGTAACTGATCTGGGACATGTCCTTTTTTTGTTTTATACAGCGTTTCGGCAGGAGAGCCTTGCCGACAGCCAGGTTGATGATGATTTGTTTTTATAAATAGTTGATCCTGTTTAATTCCTGAGCGCGCTCGCAAGGCGTGCATCAATTGGGCGGCTAAATTCTGAAAAAATCAGCAATCGCAAAGGAATAAACGCGACAAATAGGCACAAGGTTATAAAAGACAGCAAGTTTTATGCAGGAAACGCCAAACAGGTGCAAATTATGTACTTGTCGCGGGCTTTGCGGAGCTGTTTTAAAGTTATTGGGGAAACAATATTTTCAAATGGGACGGGTTTTATGTAGTGTCTGCCTTTAGCGGCCGATAACGGCGTTCATTTCGACTTCGCTCAATGACCGGTTGTTGAGCGTAGTCAAAACAAAAATTGGTCATTTACGCGAGTAAACTCCCATTTTGGGGCCTTCACATGCCTTGCTCTCGAACGCTAAAGACAGACACTAAGTTTTAATTTACGATTACTATCCGTATGCAAAAAATCTTACTCCTGACCCTGATGACGGCGATTTCCGGATTTGTCGTTTCTGCTCAGAATGTTTTACCCATTGGCCAGTGGCGGTCACACCTGCCTTACCGCATCGGACAATTCGTCACACAGAGCGCCGATAAAATATACTACGCAACCGAATTGTCCATCGTTTCTTTGGACAAGGATGATCAGGCTGCAAATTTTCTGGCAAAAGTCAACGGCTTAAGCAATACCGACATCAACATGATCCGCTACAACCGCTTCGGCGATGTGTTGATCGTTGTGTACAAAGACGCCATTATTGACTTAGTGAAGCCGGAAGGCACGTCGGTGATGCGACAAATCCGCAACTTTACCAATTTCACCGGCGAAAAACGGATCAATGATATTTTCATTGAAAACGATTCCATCATTTACCTTGCTGCAACTTACGGGGTTT
>JALHRK010000372.1 GCA_022841505.1 Saprospiraceae bacterium
ACCTGCGCATCGAAAACCGGGTATTGCCTTCAGGGCCGACAGTGCTGGATGCCACGGCCAACGCCGCTTTCTGGCTTGGCGCAATGGTGGGCATGGCCGATCAGTACAAAGACATCCGAGAGCAAATTTCATGGGAAGACGTGCGCGACAATTTTGCGAAAAGCGCCCAGGTCGGCATTGACTCAACGTTCACCTGGTTTAAAGACAAAAAAATATCCGTTTGCGATCTGGTGACCAAAGAACTGATCCCCATGGCTCGGAAAGGCTTGGAAATCCAGAACGTGGACAAGGCCGATATAGACCGCTATATGGACGTCATCGGTGCGCGTGCCGAACAGCACATGAATGGCGCCCGCTGGCAATTGCGCGCGTTTACCAAACTAAAAAAGCAGGTGGGCCGCGACGAAGCGCTGTCGGTCATGACTGCCGCCATCATCAAAAATCAACTTAAAGAAATGCCTGTTCATACCTGGGAACTGCCCGAACCGGGCGACCTGGACGAATATCGTCCTTCCAAACTGAAGGTAGAGGAGTTTATGGTCACTGACCTCTTCACGGTGCAAAAAGACGATTTGATTGACCTGGTTGCGGAATTGATGGATTGGCGGCGGATCCGCTACATGCCGGTGGAAGACTCCAAAGGGCAGCTCTGTGGCCTGATTACTTCGCGCCTGCTGCTGCGCCATTTCACTCGTTTCAACCGCGTAAATGGCAAAGAGGCGGTGTCGGTCAAGGACATCATGATTGAAAAACCCATTGTCATTCAACCTACGGCAACCATCTTAGATGCGATGACCATGATGCGGGAAAACAGAATCGGCTGCCTGCCGGTGGTGAAAGACAATGAATTGGTTGGGGTGATCACAGAAATGGATTTTCTGAGGATTTCGGCGCGGTTGATTGAAAGGTTGGAGCGTTGATTTTTCTAAAAGAAAATGGGCAAGGGACAAGGGGCAAATTGGCGAGTTTAATACCACAATGAGGTTTGCTTATTTGCCCTCCCGCTGCCCGGGACAGGCTTTGCTAACTTGCCAATTTGCATTTTGCCCCTTGCACATTTGCTCCTTGCCCATTTAATTTTGACCTTACACCTGCACCTCCGATCCAATCACCGAAGACAAATACTCCCGGTTCATTCTGGCGATATTGTCCACTGAAATTTCTTTCGGGCACTCCGCTTCGCAGGCGGTGACGTTCGAGCACATGCCGAACCCTTCCAGATCCATCTGCTTCACCATCGCCTGCACCCGCTTTTTAGCTTCCACTTTGCCCTGCGGCAACAGCGCGAGGTGCGACACTTTAGCGCTCACAAACAACATAGCCGACGCATTGGGACAGGCCGCCACGCAAGCGCCGCAACCGATACAAGCTGCCGCGTCGAACGCGTGCGAAGCAACGTCTTTTTCTATGGGAATGGCGTTGGCATCCTGAGCCTGCCCGGTATTCACCGAAACATATCCGCCCGCCTGGATGATGCGCTCAAATGCCTCCCGGTCTACGACCAAATCGCGGATCACCGGAAAAGCGCGCGCCCGGAAAGGCTCAATCACGATGGTGTCGCCGTCTTTGAAGTGGCGCATGTGCAACTGGCAGGTTGTGGTGCCGCCCATCGGCCCGTGCGGTTGGCCGTTGATGACCATATTGCAGGTGCCACAAATGCCTTCCCGGCAATCGTGTTCAAACGCAACCGGCGTTTTCCGCTCGTTGATCAGCGACTCGTTGAGCACGTCCAACATTTCGAGGAAAGACATGTGTTCGTTGGCTTCCACGGGGTAGGTTTCTAAGCGGCCTTTGTCATTCGGGCCGCTTTGGCGCCATATTTTGAGTTTGAGTTTCATCGTTTGCATATTGCTTCGGATTTTTTACTTGTAACTTCTTTTGCTGGGGTGTACATCATTAAAAATCAGCGGCTCCTTGTGCAGCGTAGGGTCTTCCCCCCAACCTTTGTATTCCCAGGCAGCCACGTAGGCGTAGTTGTCGTCGTCGCGGTCGGCTTCGCCTTCCGGCGTTTGGTATTCTTCCCGGAAGTGTCCGCCGCAGGATTCGTTGCGTTCCAGGGCATCCACGATCATCAATTCCCCCATTTCTAAGAAATCGGCCACGCGGTGGGCTTTTTCCAATTCCGGGTTGAATTCGCTGGCCGAACCTGGCACAAACACGTCTTTGTAGAAAGCTTCCCGCAGCTCGCGGATCATCGTCCGCGCTTTGGCCAGGCCTTCCGCAGTCCGCGACATGCCACAATAATCCCACATGATTTTGCCGAGGCGGCGGTGAAAACTCTCCACCGATTGTGTGCCCTGAACGCCAAGGAAGCTGTCCAAGCGTTCCCGGACTTCCTTTTCAGTTGCGGCAAATTCTTCGCGGTTCGTATCGAATTTTGGCGTGCGGATGTCGTTAGCCAGATAAGTGCCGATCGTGTAGGGCAGCACAAAATATCCGTCGGCCAAACCCTGCATCAGGGCAGAAGCGCCGAGGCGGTTGGCGCCGTGGTCGGAGAAATTGCATTCCCCAGCCGCAAACAACCCCGGAACATTGGTTTGCAGGTTGTAATCCACCCAAAGTCCGCCCATTGTATAATGAACCGCCGGATAGATCTTCATCGGCATTTTGTACGGGTTTTCGCCTGTAATTTTTTCGTACATCTCGAAGAGGTTGCCGTATTTTTCTTCTACGACTTTTTCGCCGAGTTCGACGATTCTTGCTTTATCCGCATGGTGCTCGCCGATCGAGTTGGCTTTTGATTTGCCATAGCGCTCAATGGCCGAGGCAAAATCGAGGAACACACCCAGCCCGGTTGGCACTACGCCCAGCCCTTCGTCGCAAGCAACTTTTGCTGCCCTGGAAGCTACGTCGCGCGGCACTAAATTCCCGAATGCCGGATAGCGGCGCTCTAAAAAATAATCGCGGTCGCCTTCGGCTATGTCAGTCGCCTTCTTTTTGCCTTCCCGGATGGCCTGCGCGTCTTCTTTTTTCTTTGGAACCCAAACCCGGCCGTCGTTGCGGAGGCTTTCCGACATCAGGGTCAGTTTCGACTGGTATTCGCCGTACTGCGGAATGCAGGTCGGGTGGATTTGCGTAAAGCAGGGGTTCCCCATGTAAGCGCCCCGGCGCACTGCGCGCCAGGCTGCGGTCACGTTGCAGTTCATGGCGTTGGTGGAGAGGTAGAACACGTTGCCGTAGCCGCCGGTGGCCAATACCACCGCGTGGGCGCCGAAGCGTTCCAATTTGCCGGTGACCAGATTGCGGGCGATGATGCCGCGCGCTTTGCCGTCTACCAGCACCACGTCGAGCATTTCGTGGCGGTTGTACATCTCCACGCTGCCCAGCGCAATCTGGCGCGACAGCGATTGGTAAGCGCCGATCAGCAACTGCTGGCCGGTCTGGCCCCGAGCGTAAAACGTCCGGCTCACCTGAACCCCGCCAAAAGAGCGGTTTTCAAGCAACCCGCCGTATTCGCGGGCAAACGGTACGCCCTGCGCCACGGCCTGGTCTATGATGGCAGCGCTGACCTCCGCGAGGCGGTAAACGTTGGCTTCGCGTGCGCGGTAGTCGCCCCCTTTGATCGTATCGTAAAAAAGGCGCCAGGTGCTGTCGCCGTCGTTGCGGTAATTTTTGGCGGCGTTGATCCCGCCTTGTGCGGCGATGCTGTGTGCGCGGCGCGGACTGTCGTGGAAAGTGAAGCACTTAACCGCGTAGCCCAGTTCGCCCAGAGAAGCAGCAGCAGCAGCGCCGGCAAGCCCGGTGCCCACCACGATGATTTCGATGTTGCGCTTGTTGTTGGGCGCCACGATCGGCATCGAAGATTTATATTGCGTCCATTTTTCGGTTAATGGCCCGGCAGGTATTTTGCCATCAAGCGTCATAGTCCAGCGTTTTTAAAGTGAAGTAGCGCTGAACTCCAGTTCGGCGCATTATGCACAAACATCATAGTCCAGCATTTTTAAAATACATGTATAATGGAATCAGCGCGAACAGCGCCGGGACGACTACGGAGTAAATTTTCCCAATCGTCCGGATCAGCGGCGAATATTTCCGGTGATTCCACCCCAGCGTTTGGAAAGCGCTCTGGAAGCCGTGCCAGAGGTGGAAAGCGATCACCACCATCGAAACGACATAAAAGATGACGAACCCGGGGTTCATGTAGGTCGCTTTCACGGTGGTGTAAAGGTCAGCCACGGGTACGCCCTCATAAATTTTGTGTTCCAAAGCGCCCATTTTCATTTGCAGCCAAAACTGATAAAGGTGGATCACCAGGAAAACAAAAATGATGGTGCCGAGCCAGCCCATGTTGCTGGCAGCGCGCGCGTTGGTGTTGGTTGCGCGGGTCACCTTGACGACATATCCCTGCGGACCCCGGGCGGCGGCATTTTTACGCCAGAGTATCCAACCCTGCACCGCGTGGATGAGGATGAAAGCGTACAAGCCGTAGGAAACGACTTTAATCGGCGTGAAAGTTGTCATAAAGAGGGCGTAAAGATTAAACTTTTCACCTTCGTCGCTGTATAGCAACTGCAAATTGCCGATCAGGTGAACCACCAAAAACAAGATCAGAAACAAGCCGGTGAGGCTCATGATCAGTTTTCGCCCGATGGAGGATGTTAGAAAACTCGTAAACCAATTCATGTTTTTACGTTTTGTTGCGATTCGAATGCAGGGTTTGTGGCGGCAAAATCTGGGTTCTTCGATAAGATGTTCGGGCTTCCTACTAACTTTGCGCCACCCGGAATTCGATCGCGTGCAAATCTACCGTAATAAGCGCATTCGGCCAACGGCAGTTCATCGGAAACTAGAACTCCTGAATTATTTAGAATCAATCAAAACAAATGAGCGATAATATGAACTTTGCAGCCTTCCTTAGGAAATTCCCGGAAGTGCGCCTGCCCGTCATCCTGAACGACGAAATTCACCACGATTTCAGCCGCCACAACGACCCGCTGCCCGGCCTGATGATCGAGCGCTTCATTGCGCCCTTAGAAACCGAACCCATTGACGAGCTGACGGAATTCATCGCATGTTTTAAAATTCCGGACACGGGCGAGTTCCACGCTGTGGTGTACTGGAAAGCGGCGCTGCTGAATTACCAGTACGTCTTAGCCACCTTTACCAAAACCGGCCAGTTGGTGGACAAACGCGTCATCGCCGGCTTGGTTTCGGATGGCCAAACGCTGGTGACTTCTGTCGCTACGATTGACGAAGACTGGGTCATCCACATTGTTACCGGCCACGCGGACGCTGCTTCTGCACATTTGTATGACGCTTCTCAAAGTAAGATTTCTGAGTTGGAGTTGTTGCCTGAGGGGGTGATTATGGAGGCAGGTTGATTTGAAGATGGAAGTCGAGGATTTGAAGATTTGAGGATTTGAAGATTTGAAAATGGGGCTTTGGGTTCGGATGATGGGGATTGTCTCTTTGGAACTGGTAGCCTGGCTGTCTGTTGCTTTGCCGATTGTGTTCTTATTACGAGGATAAATGATTCTATGACTTGGAGTTACAGGATCAGTGATTTACGATTTCTTTACTAGCATAACATATTCGTGTCTATGAAAAAATTGATTTGCATTTTAGCCTTGTCGCTGTTTTTTATTCCGTTTTCGGATGCGCAATCTGACCCGGCATACGTCCAAGCTTTAAAAAAAATGTTTGAGCTAAACGGATCGGAAGAGACCTACAAAGCGGCGATCAAACAATCCTTAAATATGTTTAAGGACCAATTTCCCGAAGACGAATCCAATTTTATTAAAGAATTCGAAGCAGAATTGTTGAACACCACATTCAACGATCTCTTCGAAATGCTCACGCCCGTGTATGCGAAATACCTGACCCTGGCAGACGTGGAAGAAATGATCAAATTTTATGAAACGCCCATTGGGAAAAAATTTGCAAAAAACACGCCTTCGATTACCCAGGAATCTATGCAGATTGGCCAGCAATGGGGCATGAAAATGGGAGAAAGAATTACAGAAAAGATGATGAAAGAGAAGAAGGATTAAGGCTTGCCTGATGTTGCAGCGCATTTGGATTTGAAGATTTGAGGATTTGAAGATTTGAAAATGGGGCTTTTGGTTCGGATGGTGGGGATGGCATGGTTGGAAGTGGGTGGCGAGGCAGTCTTCCAGCTACCCTAAGCGCTGTCACATCACGGTTGGCATTCCCGTTACCGGCGAGCATTGGCTGTGCATAACGCATCATCGTTTTGAATTCTATGTGAATCGCAAGAGGTTTATAAAAAAAGTTGGAAAAAAAATATCCCGCGACTGATGAAAGCATTAGTCGATCAATTTTAAAAAAAATAGCTTGGTAATTGAGG
>JALHRK010000373.1 GCA_022841505.1 Saprospiraceae bacterium
TTTAATTGCATTTGGAATATATGCCCACTTCAATGAAGCGCCGGTTGAAGGGCAAAACACCAATTGGCTTACTTTAAATTTAGAAATCGGAGAAGTCGTTGCTAAAAATAACCGCATTGATATTGGTCTGGCTTATTCCAGCAATTTCAGCGGCCTCCGCAACCAGTTTGGCCCAACGCTCGAAGTTTCCATTGCTTATCATTTTGGCAAAAGCCCATCTTGCGGGATCGCCGGATTAGACAACGATTTGGCGAATAAAGCCATGGAATGCCCGACTTCTGCTCAAACACCCTGGCGCAGAAAAATGTACGAAGGCATTTGGTACAGAACCATTAACCGCTAAAAACCCCGGCTATGAATCGTATTATACATGACTACTTGAAAATTTCCATTTTATGCTTAGCATTCTTTGCCGGCAATACCACGCTAAAAGGCCAGCAATGTAACCCGCCGCCAATTTTATGCAATCAGAATCAATGCGGGTTTCCAAACGTAAACCTGACCTTGTCCGTAGATGGAAACAATGAATTTTGTGATGGGGAAACTATCATCCTGGAAATAGATGAGGCTCAATCGCTCGACTTTGATTACCTGATTTATTACTGGTGTGATGGATCAGTAGATACGTTGAATTTTCAGGACCAACCCGGCACGCATGCCTATATCGTCCCTGATTCTGTATTGTGCCTTACTTCTACAAGCGATTACACGATCTGGGTCGTTGGCGTAAAAGCTTGCGGGGATCAAATCACCTGCCGGAGTGCGGCCACAACCCTAACGGTAAACAATCGCCCCGGGGCTAATTTTTCCGTACCGCAAGAAGTTTGTATCGAATCGCCCGTCTTTTTTGCCAACGCAAGCTGCAATGAGGAGACCTATCTTTGGAATTTCGGCGACGGCAATACCTCTACCGATCCTAATCCTTCGCACCTGTACGCCAATCCCGGCAACTATAACGTATCCCTTACGGTCACCAACAATTGTGGATCCGACACCGAAACCCGAACGATCCGCGTCGTTTTGCCTCCCGAAGCGGACTTTGACCAGAGCGCAAATTTCGGTTGTGGGCCAACGACCATCGCTTTTACCGACCAGGCCAATAGCTGGAGCAATACGGTTTGGAGTATCCTCCCAAATGATACGACCCTTTGGCGTTTCACCGACTCGTTGATGGATTTTATGACCAACAACATCGAGGTAGAATTTATGCAGACAGGAACTTATCTTGTGACGCAGCTCGCCTCCAATGCCTGTGGTCAAGACATAAAAACGGATACCATTCACATTTATGAGCCACCGGGAGTCAGCCTCTCAGCCCCGCTTGCTTCCTGCGATGAAATCACATTGTCTTCTTCCGACCTTAATTTCAGCCACAGCGGTGAAATCACTGCTTTCAACTGGACCTTCACCAATGGGAATCCGGCTACAGCTACCGGCCCCGATTTCACGGATGTCCAATTCACCCAATCGGGTACCATTACGCTGA
Organism: Saprospiraceae bacterium; assembly: GCA_022841505.1. Lineage (GTDB taxonomy): Bacteria > Bacteroidota > Bacteroidia > Chitinophagales > Saprospiraceae > JABWAJ01. The sequence goes on from JALHRK010000373.1 coordinate 1,487, forward strand.
TGACGGAAAGTCCATGCGGCAACCAAACGCTTAGTATTCTGGTAGTCGTGGCCACCACCGAAGCAATCACATTTAATGGAAATCCAGCAGAACTATGCGCCAACGCTGCTCCGATTACCTTGCAAGCCATGCCCGTCGGCGGACTCTGGGATGTGCCAAATGGGGTCGTTGACCCAACTACACTCCCCCTCGGCCCAAATACGTTCACTTATTCCACCGGAGCTGCGGATTGCCCCAATTCTGCCGACCTCATCATAGAAGTTTTACCGGCCGTTACTGCTGCAATTGATTCGGTTTCTCCAGCATGCGAATCGCTATTATTTACCCCTGGCGTTGCGTATACAGGCGCGATCAACAGCTATTCCTGGAATTTCCCCGGCGCAGTGCCTGCCACATCAACACAGTCAAATCCATCCGGCATTCAATACAATTCCCCTGGAAATTATCTGGCCATTTTAAGCATCGCTGGCGGCTGCGGAACCGATACGGATACCGTGGAAATTGTGATTCAGCCCAATGTACAATTAGCCATTACCCCGCCTGTGGGGCCACTCTGTTCCGGATCTTCGCCCATTACCCTCGAAGCCAATTTGCCGGGCGGCCTCTGGGCAGGAAATGGCATTACCGATGCCAATGCAGGGATTTTTGATCCCGGCGACGTCACACCAGGGATACCCCACATCATTACGTATTCATTGGATAGTGGCGTTTGCAATGCGGTGACCAGCATCCCGCTCGTGACCGTCGAATCTGCTGTGCTCACTTTTCCGGCTGATACCTTTTGCATTGACAGCGAACCCCGGCAATTGGTCATTGATCCGGCGGGAGGAATCTTCTCCGGTACCGGCATTATTGATGATATGATGGGCATATTCGACCCGGAGGTGACTGGCGTAGGGCCCGCTCCCATCGGGTATGCCTTCACCGATGCGAATGGTTGCAACGTGAACGGAATTGTGAATATCCTCGTAGAACCGCTTCCGCTGCTGACCCTGCCCGATACGCTGGCCTTATGCCTTTCCGATTTTACCCTCAACCTTGCAATGACTTCGGGCTATTCCGCAGCTCCCCTGGGGGGAACAAGCACTTGGAGCGGGCCGGGCGTGATCTCGCCACAGGGTAGTTTCAACAGTACCGGACTTGCAACAGGTAATTATACCCTGTATGTCGAATACGAACGCAACGATTGCCGGGTACAGGACAGCCTGGTTGTTGCCCTCACGCAGGCCCAGCCATTGCTGATCAGCCCTGATACGACCGTTTGCATCAGCGACCAGTTTTTGCAACTGACAACCAACCTGCCTGGCGGAACCTGGACTGGTTCAGGAATAGACGGGGATGGATTGGTTGATCTCGAATTGGCAGGCGGCAACCAAACCCATACCTATAACTATGATTTTGAATTGAATACGAGCTGCGAACAGTCCGCTTCGCTGGAAGTTGAAATCATAGATTTAAGTTCATTGGTGAATGCCGGGCCGGATATTGCATTTTGTGCCGGGCCGACAACCTACACCCTGACAGGAGCTTCGCCTGCGCCGGGGATCTGGGTTGGGAATGGCTTAATCAATGCCCAGACCGGCGCATTAGACCTGAGCGCCTTTGAACTGGATTCAGTTTATGTTTTCCAATATTGCATCGAAAGCCAATCCGTAGCCGGTTGCAGCGCTTGTGACAGCCGCACTTTTGTTATTTATTCCAATCCTGTTACCGCTTTTATGTTGGATGGAACTGCTTGCATCAACGAGACCTTCAGCGTGCAAAACAACAGTGTTGGCGCCAATGTCTATCAATGGGATTTTGATGATATGACCACCAGTGATTTGCCGAATCCCATGCATACGTACAACATACCTGGCAACTACACCATCGAATTGATCGCCTCCAATTCAACAACGACCTGCGCAGATACCACTACCCTGCCACTTTTTGTGACTACCCCGCCAGTTCCTGCCTTCACCCTCGATGGCGAGGAAGGTTGTGCACCTTTTCCGTTGGTGATTAATGACAGCAGCAGCGGCTATGAAATTACGCTGACCTGGATTGTAGCGGGCGAAACTTACACAGGCGCGCCCCCCACAGGCATTCTTTTAGACAGCATTACCCAGGACTCTACCTTTATCATTCAATTGGTGGCCAGTAACTTGTGCGGCGATCGTTTTGCAGAAGATTCCGTAAGGGTACACCCCTACCCTATTGTCAGGTTTGGCGTTTTCCCGAACGAAGGATGCTCGCCGTTAGCAGTGGAGTTGTCCAATCCGACGATAGGAAATCCGGATAACTTCTTATGGGATTTTGGCAACGGCGCCCCACCATCAACCGACAGCCTGCCGCCTTTCCCGACCTATACAACACCGGATGATGTTGTTTCTACCTATCTCATCACCCTGATTGCTTCCAACGAGTGCGGATCTGATACGCTGCAAAAAGAAATTGTCGTCTACCCACCTGATGTTGAGGCTTTTATTGAAGTTGACAGCCTTGCTGGCTGCCAGCCTTTTACGGTCAATTTAGAGAGTTTTTCCACGCCGGGCGCCATTGTAAGCTGGCTGATTCTTGACGAAGATGGCAACCAGCAAGGCAGCAATCAGGCAAATTTTCAAACCACTTTGGATTCGTCTGGCTGGCATACGGTCATCCTGTATGCCACCCGATGCGGAACGGATGCCGATACGGCATTCATTCAAGTCCTCCCGGCGCCCGAGGTTGGTTTTTCACACCGCCCGTTTATCTGTGTGGGGCAACCCATTTCTTTTGTCAATACTTCCATAAACATCGGCGGCAGCGAATGGAATTTTGGCGACGGCAATACCTCCGCCGTTTTTTCACCGGAACATGTTTATGATACAGCCGGCATTTATAGCGTCACCCTCACCGGATATTCTTTGCTCAATAACTGCCCTGCGACATTTATCAGCACCCTTGAAGTGATCGGCAATCCCACTGCTTCATTTGTGCCTTCTGTCACAGAAGGTTGTGGCCCGTTAACGATTACGTTTGACAATACCAGCGTCGGGGCGATCCATCATGTCTGGGACTTCGGGGATAACTCCTCTGCTTCTTTTGAAGCGAATCCTTCGCATACGTTCTTATTGCCCGGAAATTACACCGTTCGCCTCACTGTTTATGACGCGGATAGTTGCTTCACCGCTTCGTCCATTGCCAATATTTTTGTGTACCCTGATCCGGTGGCTGGTTTTTCAATCCCGCAACAAAACTATTGCCTCGGTCATTCGGAATTACAACCCGTCAACCTTTCGACAGATGCGGTTGCTTACGAGTGGCTTTGGCAAACTGCAATTTACACTGAAGAAGTGCCAACCATTTCGCCCCAACTGGCGGGGACTTTTCCTTTGCAATTGGTTGTTCAAAATCTATTTCAATGCCGGGACACCTTCCTGCAAAACGTCACCATTCTCCCTTCGCCAATTGCCGCCATATCCGTAAGCGATACCACCGGTTGCGAAGATTTGCTGGTGCAATTTAACAGCAGTTCTGTGGAGACGGATACCCATTTTTGGGATTTTGGAAATGGAGATACAGATATAGAACCTTCTGTAAACTACCTGTTTACAGAAGCCGGTAATTTTTCGGTCACCCTCATTGCCGGCGCCAATAATGGTTGCCCGAATGATACGGTGTCCCAAACCATCCAGGTATGGGTAAAACCTGTTGCTGATTTTGCCGTTGAAAAACCGGATATTTGCGGCGTACCGGCCATTGCTTCGTTCATCAACCTGTCCGCTTCATTTGAAGCCAGCGACTGGATTTTTGGCAACGGAGCGGTCAGTACGGCGGCAAATCCGGTGATCACGTATACCGCCCCTGGTATGTATCCGGTTCAATTGATCGTTACAACAACCAATCTTTGTAAAGATACGCTTGAACAGATCGTAGATATTTACGGGCAACCCATTGCAAATTTCACGGCGTCAAATACGTCCGCTTGTGAAGACGCCAGCATCACTTTTTCCAATCAAAGCACAGAAGCCTTATCGTATCAGTGGCTGATCCAGCCTTTTAACGATCCAATAGATGCGACTTCCCCAACTTTACTTTTTACGGAACCGGGTTCTTATGCTGTGCAGCTCATTGCAATTTACAATGACCAGTGTCAGGATACGTTAACCCTGAACGATTACATCCGCATATACCAGTCGCCGGTTGCCGATTTTTCTTACACCGCAAATCGGTTGGAAAATATCATTGGAGATGTCGAGTTTACCAATTTGTCTCAGCTGGCAGACCGCTATTTCTGGGATTTGGGAGACGGAACCACCACGACAGATGAAAATCCCGTGCATGAATACGATATCAACCGGGCAATTGAGGTGTTGCTCATCGCGTATAACGATAATAATGGCCTCTATTTATGCGCAGACACCATCAGGCATCCCGTAGATCCGGAATGGATTACGACTTTTTTTGCGCCCAATGCCCTTTCGCCAGGCTATGGCCCGGAAGAAGTACAGGTATTTAAACCCGTGGGCATTGGTCTTGCCAGTTACAAAATTGCGGTTTATTCGCCTTGGGGCGAGCAGGTTTGGTTTTCAGAAATGCTGGAAAATAATCGCCCGGTAGAAAGCTGGAACGGTGCCAAACACAACGAGGGCGACATCCTTCCACAAGGCGCGTATAGCTGGCGCGCCGACATCACTTTTGTGGACGGCAACAGCAAAGTTTTCATTGGGAGCGTGACATTATTGCGATAGTCGTTTTTTTTACACCTGCAACACCCCCGCATTAAACCTTTCCACCGGCGCATTATTCGCCGCTTCA
>JALHRK010000374.1 GCA_022841505.1 Saprospiraceae bacterium
TTGTTCACGGTGCTTGGGCTGATGAAAGTGCCTGGGGATTTGTTCGCAATCAGTTAGCTGTAAATACAAATGTTGTAGTAGTAAACCTTCCAGCGCACGGTGCTGACAATACTTATGGTGTAGGAGTTGGCTTAAATGACTATGTGAAAACCGTTACTGATGCAATCAATAAAGTGAATGGGAAAGTAATTTTAGTAGGTCATAGTATGGCTGGTGTTGTAATTTCACAAGTGGCTGAAAATATTCCTGCAAAAATTGAAAAGTTAATTTATGTGTCGGCTTATCTTCCAAAAACTGGTGAGAATGTTTCGGGTATAACAAATAAATTTCTAAACAATAAGCCGATTGAAGTTTTTGAATTTAATAAGGACTATACTTTAGTAAGTATTAAAAAAGAGGCAATTGCTACTGTTGTTTGTGCCGACTGTCCGCAATATATGAAAGATGTTTTGGTAAAATATCACCGGGCAGAGCCAACCAAAGGACTAAATGATAATGTAATATTAACTTCAAAATTCGCGGGCATATCTAAATATTACATTTCTACAAAAAATGATTACGCTGTTCCTTATGCTTTACAACAGCAAATGATTAAAGACAATGGAACTGTAAAAAAGGTCTTTGAAATGAATACTTCGCATTTGCCTTTTGTAGTGCAGCCCGAAGAGTTTTTGAAAATTTTAAGTTCAATTAACAATGAAAATAATAAAAACATAATTGGTAAATGGAAAAGCGAAACTATTGAAAGCAATGGTAACGGAACTTTTGGAGTAAGAGAATTTTTAATCACAGAAGCAAATTGGGAGGTGAAATTTACTTTGTTTTTAGATAAAGAAGCTACCATGCCAGTCTTCACTTTCCGTGGAACAGGGAATTACAGTTTGGGAGAAAATTCCTCAACCGTTGTTGGTGCTACCAACGCCATTTTTAATTTCGACCATAAATTTCTTACTCTCAAAACTAACAATGCTGATTTAATCAAAAATTTCGGCTTTATGGGATTGGAAATCAATAAAGAAAAAGAGGTTACTGAAAGCGGATTCTCTTTTATAGAATCAAAATCGGCTTGCGGCCAGGAATTTGATCTGGTAAGTATCCAAAATGAAAAACTGTATTTAGGATCTAGACCAGAACAGGGAAAAAACATGTGTACCAAAGAAAACAGGCCGGTTACCTTAGGTTTACCACTTATAAAGGTGAAATAATTTTAATCCAGAAAATGAAAAACAAGATTATACTACTTATCATTCTTTCGTTGAGTTTGGGTAAATCTTGGGCTCAACTCAACGAAAGTGATACCCTGAAATTTCAACTTAGGGCAAGCCTAACAGGCGCATATCAAAAAGGTAATGTTGACTTGCTTATTATTAAGAGTAAATTAGACTTTAGCGTTTCTCCTCACAAAAACTGGGTAATAAAATCTCAAAACAGAAGCCTATATCAGGCATTTTATTCTGTAGAAGCTGACAATGATATTTTCAGCGAAAATTACATTTACTACAAACCAAAGCACAGAGTATATCCTCTTGCCGTAGCATACATTTCAACTAATTATCGAAGAAAAATTGATAATAGGTATTTTGCTGGTGCAGGTGTTACTTACCAAGCTATCAATACAAAAAACAATGTGCTAAAACTTTCGGCAAGTACAGTGTATGAAGCTACACAATTTACTTCAAGTAACTACAATTTTACAAAATATAATGGCGATAAAAACATTAATCTTTGGCGAGGAACTTTGTATGTTGGTGGCTGGAATTATTTTTTAGAAAAACACATTCGTTTGTATTACGATGCTTATTGGCAACCAGCTTTTAATAACAGTAACAATTACAGAACTCAAGTAGATGTAGGAGTAGATTTTTCCATTTGGAAAGGGTTATCTTTTAATGCCGTGTATGGTTTTACTCACGAAAACGTAGTAATAGAAAAAGTACAGCAAGAAGATAAAATCTTAACTTTTGGTGTTGCCTATAATTTGAAAATGAAATAAAAATAAACAACGCAATATTATTAATCATCCTTGCTATTGCAACAGGTTTAATGAATAAGGCGACCAGAATCCTCTTCTGGCCGCCTGTCTTTTTGTAGTCGGATGATCAGACGATCTTATTGTTCCTGGGTAGCCGCCGGTTTAGTACAACACATTTTTTTAGCAGGCGCGCTTTCATTGGTATTGGAAACCATCGTCGCTTTTCCAGGCGTTGTCAGCGCAGCGCTTTTGCCCGATTTGGAGCAGCAGGCAGCCGAAGAAGTAGCCGTTTTGCAAGCCTCCAACTGAGCGGGCGTGCAGATAGCAACGAGGGCAGCAACATCGGTTGTTTTGTTATCCACCGCAGCGCTTTTGCCATCAGGCGTGCATACTTTTACGCAATTAGCCGGGTTGCAGTTCGGCGAAGGCTGGCAGCTTTGTGCCGAAAGTTGGATCATTGCAACACTAAAGAAAAAGAACAAAGTCATTCCTACGTTTTTCATGTCAGTGAACATTTTATGGTGAGTAAAAGAAAATCAACACCACAAAGGTAGCGACTCACCACACAGCATACTGTCACCCAGGTGTTAGGCACTTGTTAAGCACTTGTTATTTAAGCGGCAAGTCGGCTATTTTATGCTTTATTTTGTAGCATGATACCGTTGAACAGAATACCCGTTTTACTCATTGCCTCCACGCTGGCGGTCATCGGGCTGGTCTATTTCCAGGCCGAATGGATGCGCTATTCGCGGCAATTGTCGGAAGAAATCTTCAACCGCCAGGTTACCATGGCGCTTTGTTCGGCTGTGGAAGCGAGTGGCGGGCAGCTTTGCAGCGGCAAATCGGTCTCCTGCGAACAAGCCTGTCCCGATACCGGCATTCCTGCCTTAGCCGGCACCCTGGCGCTCGATACGGCGTTCAAGGCAAACCTGCACCGCGCGTTAAAAGAGCAGGGTATAGACCTCGATTTCTACATCCCGGTACCCGACGGCGCCGTTTCGGAGCTCCTCCTCAACCAGGGCGCTTTGCAGCCACCCCAATGCGCTATGATGGTCACTGCGTCCGATTCCACCGACACTTCGGAGTTTACCCACTTAGCCTTCCCGGATAAAGAAACCTTCATGATGGGCAAAATGCGCTTCATGATCATCGCTTTCGTACTGATTTTGCTGTTTACCGCCGTGGTGCTTTGGTACGCCAACTGGTCGCTGATGAAGCAAAAGCGCCTGCTCGAAACCAACGTGGACTTTTTCAACAACATGGCGCACGAATTCCGCACCCCGCTCACGAATGTCAGTTTGGCCACCAACCTGCTGGTGAAAAAGCACAAAGACCTGAAAGGCAACCAGATTGTAGACATCATCCGGCGAGAAAACAGCAAACTGCTGGCGCAGGTAGAGCGCGTGCTGCACCTGGCCCGCATGGAAAGCGGCGATTACAGCCTGCAAAAAGAACAGGTAAACCTGAAAGCGCTGGTGCAATCGGTTTGCGAAGAAATGGACATGCAAATCGAAGAACGCGGCGCAACGGTGCAGATAGATAGCATTCCGGACACTTTCGAAGTTTTTGGCGATCGCCTGCACCTCGGTAACGTCTTCCGGAACCTGCTCGACAATGCCCTGAAATATTCCTGCGGCAACCCTGAAATCAGGATTTCGGCCCAGGAGCAAGCCGAAGGCGTGTTAATCTGGGTGCAGGACAACGGCATCGGCATCCCCGCCAACCAGTGCGGACATATTTTTGAAAAATTTCAGCGCGCCAACCAGGGCAACCTGCATGAGCAAAAAGGGTTTGGCCTCGGCCTGGCCTACGTGAAAAGTATGGTGGAACTGCACAAAGGGTTCATCCGCGTCAGCAGCGAACTCAACAAAGGCAGCCGCTTTGAAGTGTTTTTACCGGCTTGATCCCGATCCCTGATATGAAAAATAGCGCCCACATCCTGCTTGTCGAAGACGACCTCAGCCTTGGTTTCCTGCTCACCGAATTTTTAGAGAGCGAAGGCCTCGAAGTTAAATTGTGCCGCGACGGCGAATCCGGCTTGGCCACCTTCCGCCGGGGGAGTTTCGACCTCTGTATCCTTGACGTCATGATGCCCAAAATGGACGGATTCACCCTGGCAAAGCACTTGCGGCAAGAAGACCCGGAAATTCCGTTCCTCTTCCTGACAGCGCGTTCGTTAAAAAACGACAAACTACGGGGTTTTGAACTGGGCGCGGAAGACTATGTGACCAAACCTTTCGACGAAGAAGAACTGCTCTGCCGCATCCGGGTGATGCTGCGCCGCCACGCAGAAACGGCTGCCGCCAAACAAACGCCGGCGCCCGAACGCTTTGCCATTGGCGATTACGCGTTCGATTATTCCCGGCAGGAACTAAGCTGGGGCGCTGAAACCTGGCGCATGACCGAAAAAGAAAACGAAGTCCTTCGACTGCTTTGCCTGCACCAAAACCAGATCCTGCGCCGCGACGAAGCCGTCGAAAAAATCTACGGCAAGCGCGATTATTTCCTTGGCCGCAGCTTCGATGTGTTCATTTCCCGCCTCCGTAAATTGCTGCAAAACGACCCCCGCATCAGCATTGACAATGTGTTTCGGGTAGGCTTTATTTTGAATGTGAAGGAGTAAGTGCTACCGCTGAAATAAAAAAAATCCTACCTTTAACAAACCTTTAAGCCCCTTTGAAGGTCATATTGGGACAACATCTGCGTTATGCACAAAAAACAGCTCGATTTATCCATGAAGTACTTATTGACGACATGCCTGTTGCTCTCGTTCGCCGCTACGGCGCTCCAGGCCCAGGAAACGGAAAGACAACTTTTGCAATTCAGTGGTATGGTGCTGGACGGCGGCGACGAACAGCTTTATCCGGTTCCCTACACCAATATTTTAGTAAAAGACAAAGGCCGGGGCACCTACTCCGACTTTAAAGGATTTTTCTCCATCGTTGTGGAAAAAGGGGATGTGATTGTGTTTTCGGCTATTGGTTATAAAACCGTGGAGTTCAAAATTCCGGAAGAATTGACGGAGGACCGCTACTCCATTGTGCAACTGATGACGCAGGATGTCATCAACCTGCCGGAAACCGTGGTGTTCCCGTGGCCCAGCCGCGATTACTTTAAGCTGGAATTCTTAGCGATGGACGTCACGCCCGAATTGCAGGAAAGGGCCATGCAAAACCTTGCCAACGAAACCCTGAGCCGCATGCGCAACGAAGTAGTCACAGACGGCAAAGAAAACGCCAGCTACTACATGCGCCAGCAGTCGCGCCAATACTACTACATCGGCCAGCAACCGCCCATGAACATCTTCAATCCGGTGGCCTGGAAGAAGTTTTTCGATGCCTGGAAAAACGGAGATTTCAAAAAGAAGTAACGGGTGCCTTTCGGCAAAAAGTAAAAAACAGGATCCCGAATGTCTAAAACAACATAAGCCATTCCGAACTTTCGGAATGGCTTTTGTTTTACCGGGAAAATGCGCGTAATAAGATGCCGCTTGCCCGGATTATAGTGATCGCAGGCGGAGTGTGCGATAAGCTTACTTCGCGCCTTTTTCGTCGGAAACCGTCAATTTATGGCGGCCATTTGCGCGGCGGTGCGCAAGTACTTTGCGGCCATTTTTGGTAGCCATGCGCGTGCGGAAGCCATGCTTGTTAACCCGCTTTCTCTTCGATGGTTGGTACGTCCTTTTCATTGCTTTTATCTTTTAACCTTAACCAGGCCTTTCAAAATGGATGGCAAAGGTAAATTTTATATTTCAAAACCTCAAAACAAAATTTCGCGAATCTTCAGTATTTTTCAACCCAGCCTCTAAATGGTTAGTGAAGGTGTCATTCAAGTTGTAATGTCGTCAAATTAGCAACCGATAACCACGAAGTGGTTGAAGGTGAATAGCCCCCGATGCAATCGGGGGTTGTTGGCATAAACGAATTGCAACGCGCAACCCCGAATGGGGTTGAATGTTAATACGTCACACCCCTTTTTCAATATTCAACCCCATTCGGGGTTGCCCGTTACCTCACCACTTCCACTTTCCCCCCGATTGCATCGGGGCTATTCAAATTTGACCCTTTCGGGTCGTTCACGTCGCACTAAATAACGTCTGTCCATTTAGTAGTCGGTGTCTGTTCTTTAGAGTTCGAGAGCAAGGCATGTGAAGGGCCAAAAGTGGGAGTCCCGCCCGTCGGACGGGATGACCAATTTTGGCCCTTCGCATAACGCAGCTATCGGACTATAAAAACAGACACACTAGATGGTCATGATTTCTTT
>JALHRK010000375.1 GCA_022841505.1 Saprospiraceae bacterium
GGGAATCAAGCCCTTTCCAAGAAGCATGGATTTCATACCGTTTAAAGTTTAAATGTTAAAAATAGGATGACAATTCGGCCCAATTCAAAAAATAGAACAGGCTTACTGCATGCCAGACTGCATGCTAAACGGTAGATTTTTTTTATAAGAAGCGTTTTTTAGAGCTGGTTTAGGATTTCGCTGAACAAGCTCTTTGTTCATGAGTGCGGCTGTGTCGAACCGCAAATGTCAAAAGAGAACCCCCGGGCGGGTGGGTTTATTGTATGGTGAGAGAGGTTTTTGAATGTTAAAATGTTGAGAAGCTAGGTTTAAATAGGTCGGGTAGGAGCGAAATGTTGATTTGTATTGGGCTGGTTATCAAGTGATTTAATCACGAATGTTTTATATTTAAAATAGACCTGATTTTTATAGAAGCTTTTATTCTTTTTTGGGAACGAGTCACTATATTTTAACGATTTCAAGGTCGTTCATTAGCATCAATAATGGCTTGCCGAACTTGGTCATAGTCTATTGCTGAGGTTAAATTTTGTAATGATTTTAATGTAATAGAGGTACTACTGCGGGTATAATTATTTATTTCCACAGTAGAAACTACATAAAATTCCCATTGGTCTAAATTCATAGGATTGAGTGTCAGCTGATCTTTATGTTTAAGCAAACAAAAAACATAAACATCAGATTGTCTTGAAGGTGTTGGGCCATATCTGTTTGTTTCGCTGTCCCAAATATGGGCCGCTTTAATTGAAAAACTAATTCTCGAAAAGTCACCCTGAAACCAACTTTGTAAATAGGAGGCTGACTTGACTTCAATTTTAATTCCTTCGGGACTGGTCAAATCGTAAGGGCTCCACTCGTCACGGATAATTTCCAAGTTACATTTGATGGCAGACGCCACAATGAATTCTGCAAACCGTCCACGAGTTGCGTTGCTAACGAGGTCAGAAACACTCCATTGCCAAAAGTCAAGAAGCTTAAGTCCGGTTTCACGATCTTTAAAAGTCAGCCGTTCGTCACCGGTCTTTTGTTCTATTTTTATCTTACCAAAGTCGTTTGCCATTCTATTGCTTATTTAGACCCCCGCTGGCGCGCAGGTGGTAACTGAGCGAAGTCGAAGTTCCGCCTCGCGTCTACTATTTACAGGGCTCTGGCCGCTCACCCCACAAACCTTCTCCCAAAACTCCCCAACTTCCCCTCCAACGCCTTCGCCGGCTCATAATAAGAATGATTCACATCCCCAGCCAGCTTCGTCAACAGTGTTTTTAAACCTGGGTCTTCCGTTCGTCCGGCAGCCACATACGTCAACACCATATTCCACTCCGCTTTTTCAGTGATGCGGGTGTCCTTAGCTTGAATGGCTTTGTCAAAAGCAGCTATCGCTTCGTCGTATTGCTGCTGTAACAAGGCGATGTGGCCGAGGTAATATTGCGCTTCCGCATAAGGCGCATCGGTTGCCGGAATCTGGTTGAAAAACGTGCGGGCGACCGCGTAATTTTTATTGGTGAAGGCTTCAGCGCCTTGCGAAATCGGGTCTTCCGGAGCGGTGTCGCCACGAAGCGGGCCGTCCTCCGGAGCTACGTAGTTGGCGGCAAACAGAGCCGGATCAGAAAGGCTTTGGCTGCTTTGATACAGGTAAAAGAAACCGGCGACCAGCAGCACGCTTGCCGCAACGGCCCAGCGGGTGACCACCGTGCGCAGGGAAATGACTTTCGCTTCCGGTTTTCCGGTCGCAACGGGTTGTGTGGCACGGTCTTCTTCGGCCCAGGATTGAAACTGCAGGCGCAAATTATTTTCGATGCTTTGTTCGATGACGGCTTCGCTTTCGCGGTAAAGCGCCAGGGCTTCCCGAAGTTCAGGGTTTTCCTGCAATTCCACTTCAAAAGCGGCCCGTTCCGGATCGGTCATCGAACCAGTGGCATATTGATCGAGGCGTTCTATGTATAATTCGTGATTCATGGTTCAGTGTTTTAGCAGTTGTTGTAAAGATGGATTGTTTTGAATCATTTGCAACAACGAAACATGACAGCGGTACTTGGCTTTTTTGGCCATATCCGGACTGGAGAAGCCGAGTTGTTCGGCGATTTCCTCCATCGAATACGACAGTTTCCAGAGTTCCAGAATTTTTTGGCAGCGCTCGCCCAGTTCGGATAACAAGCCGTTCAGCACAGCTTTTCGCTCTTCCGTCACCAAAATGACCTCCGGCGATTGCGTATCCGCTTCGCTGCTGACAGGCATTTCGGCCACGGTGTCCGTATGGGACTGCTTGCGCATCTGGTTCATCCACAAAAAGCGGCAAATCGAGTAGAGATAGCCTTTCAGCGGCGCGTCTCCCCGAAATTTCCCTTCGCGAATGTTGCGATCCAGCACAATGATGCCTTCGTGGAACATATCCTGTCCGTCGGCTTCATTGCCCTTGTTTTTGCTGACAAAAGCCGCAACCATACGTTTGAGGCCACTATCGTTATAGATGGCGCGGATGGCTGCCTGTCTTTCGTTGCCTCCCTGCAGGATTCCGTTCAGGAGGTTTTCCTCTGTCCATTCCTTGTTGCTCATCTTCAGGTGTATTAGGTGCGAAAAAAGTACCCGGGGGAAACAGATTATTTTTGATGTCGGGGTAATCGAATTCGATTTTATAACTTTGGGGTTAGAAGTTTTTACCATATAGTTCACATAGTTATTTTCACATAGTCCACATAGCACATTGAAGCCGCCTATGTGAACTATTGTGAAAACCTCTACTGTGAACTATGTGGTGAAAAAAAATGCCGAATGTCAAACCCATCCCATTTTCGAACAATAAAGGTAATAAACCGGCTCCATATCCGGAGCATCTTCCTCCATACAGCTTTGCTGGTGGTGGTGCTGATCGCTTCCGGCCAGCAAAAAGGCGAAAACCAGGGTGCGCAATTCCTCCGGGAAGGGCGGATGTTGTTCGATTCTGCTGAATACCATGCGGCCCAGGTACAAGCAGACGCTGCATTGAATTTTTTTCGGAAATCAGCTCAAAAAAACGACGGAAAGGCGGGCGAAGCGCTCCTCCTGCTGGGCGATATTTTTTTGGAACTGGGCAATTTTGAAGCCGCCCTTGACCAGTTTGAGGAAGCATTAACCCTTTTTGAAAAAAAAGGAGATCAACTGCTCAAAGCCAAAGCGCTGAACGGACTTGGAGAATACCATTATAAAAAAAATGATTACCCCGAGGCGGAGCGCTACTACCGGAAAGCATTGGCCCTGCGCGAAAACCAGCTTGGCCCGGTAGACCGCGAGGTTGCAAATTCTTACAACAACCTCGGCAACTGCTTTGTCTCCACCGGCCGCTACGCCGAGGCGCTCGCCATGCATCAAAAGGCGTTGGACATCCGCCAGCAGGTTTTGCCCGCCGGACACGCCGCTTTTGCGGTCAGCCACAACAATTTGGCCAATTGCCTGTACTTCATCGGCGATTATGCAGGCGCTTTATCGCAATACGAAGCCGCGTTGAACATTCGCCTGCAAACGCTGGACGCCAATCACCCAAAATTGGCGTTACTGTACAACAATTTAGGTACCTGTTATGTCGAACTGGGCCGAACAGATAGGGCGTTGCGCTATTTCGAACAATCCTTAGCCATTCGCAAACAACATTTTGGCCCCAATCACCCTTCTGTTGCCAATGTGCTGGAAAACCTTGGCGACCTGAGCGTCAGCAATGGCGATTATGTAGTCGCATTGGACAATTTTCGGGAAGCTTACGAGATTCAAAAAAACATTCAGGGAGGGACCTCGTTGAGGGTAGCTTTGCTTCAGCATAAAATCGGCTTGTGTTTTCAATATAAGGGAGATTACGACCGGGCCATTCAACACCATACCGATGCCGAAGGGGTTTTTTTAGCCGAATTGGGGCCGGAAGACCCCAGGTTGGCTGAATTGTACAGCAATATCGGCAATTGTTTCGCCGACAAAAAAGAAGTCGGTAAAGCAGAGGACGCTTATCGCAAATCTTTGCAAGTTTTTGAAAAAGCATATCCTGAAGGGCACCCGTCCATCGTGCAGGCTTACAACAACCTTGGTGCTGTTTATTTGGATAAGAAAGCTTATGCAGGCGCGTTGGCGTTGTTGCTGGAAGCAGAAAAAAAACTGCGCGAACTGCCGGGCGCCGGAGAAAAAAATACCCGCTTGTCTGTCATCATCAAAAACACGGGGCTGGCGCGGGCAGGTCTCGGGCAATGGGAGCAGGCATTGGCCGATTGCGAACAGGCGTTGCAAACCCTGAACCGGGCAGATCCCGCAACTGAATTAGAAGTGTTGTCCGGACACGCCACGGTTTTGAAAAAATACGCCTTGGTTCGTCAGGATTGGGCCGTGCTTCGGTCGTCGGCAACGGTGTACGGCCGGGCGCTGGATTGTTTAGACAGCCTGCGCATGCAAATGACCTCTGCCGATACGCGGCTGCAATGGGTTACCCGAAAATTTGTCCTGCTCGGCGATGCGCTGGAGGCAAACTTTATCCTGTGGGAAAAAACCGGTGAGTCCTCTTTTTTAGAAACCGCTTTTGCCATTGCGGAACGCAGTAAAAGCCTGCAATTGGTGGAAAACCTGCGCAAAGAACAAGCTGAGCGGTTTGCGGGTATTCCGGATTCGCTCCTGGCAAAAGCAAATGCGTTGGAGTTGGAAATCAACTACATAGAAAACAAAAGGCTGGCTTTTTTGCAACGAAATAATGAAGTTCAGGCAAAAGAAACAGAGCAGGTTCTTGCCGTAAAACGCCGGAACTTAGCCGATTTGGTAGCCGATTTTGAAGCCAGTTACCCGGATTATTTTCGCCTGAAGTATTCCCGAAAAACGGCTACGCCCGACGACATCCGCAAGACCATTTTGCAGACAGACCAGGCAATGACGGTCTATTTTGCGACGGACAGTCTTGTTTTTGCTTTTATCATTACACAAGATGCATTCAAAGGCGTTCGGATTCCCCGTGATTTTCCGCTGAGTGATTGGGTTTTTGCCATGCGCAGCAGCATTCAGGGGTACGCCAATGCCAGCAGCCATGTGGCAGACAGCCTGTCCAAGGTATACGTAACCGTAGCGCACCGGCTGTTTGAAAAGCTCGTGGCGCCGGTAGAAAAAGCCGGGTTGGCGGGGCATAAAAAATGGATCCTGATTCCTGACCGCGAAATGGCGATTTTGCCTTTTGAAGCCTTGTTGCGGGAGGCGCCCGCAGTGGCGCATCGGTTTAAATCGCACGCCTACCTTTTGCGCGACTATGCGGTCAGCTATGCGTATTCCGCTACCCAACTCGGCGACCTTCTTTTGGATCCGTATCAAAAACCGCCCAAAACAATGGCGGCGTTTGCACCCGAGTTCAAAGACAACCGTTACGGGCTTGGCGCGCTTCGGCACAACCGGCGCGAAGCCCGGAGCGTTGGTGCGATGTTTGGCGGGGATATTCTGGAAGGCGGAGCTGCCAGCGCCGGAGCTTTTCGCGAGGATGCCGGCCAGTACCGCATGTTACTGCTGGCGACCCACGGAAAAGCCAGCGACGATCCGGACAAACCTTCCCACTTGGTGTTCAGTCCCGAAAATGACTCCGTTTTTCACATTTATTCAAAGGATTTATTCCAAATGCAGCTTCCCGCTGAATTGGTTGTGTTGAGTGCCTGTGAAACCAATATCGGCGAATACAGAACCGGAGAAGGCGTTATCAGTCTGGCAAAAGGCTTTTTCCACGCGGGCGCCCGCAGCATGGTCGCCACCCTCTGGAGTGTGGATGATGCCAAAAACGCCGACCTGATGTTGCAGTTTTTTCAAGAAATCAAAAATGGCATGCCAAAAGACGGCGCCTTGCAGCAGGCAAAACTCCATCACCTGAGTACCAAGCCACACGATGAAGCGCATCCGTTTTTTTGGGCCGCCGCCGTTGCAACGGGCGACATGGCGCCGATGGGCTTTCCGTCGCCCTGGCGCTGGGTGTTTTTTGGTGCTGCGATTTTAGCGGTTGTTGGTGGTTTTTTGTGGTTTAGACGGCCAGTGACCGGGTGACTCCAAGTCTAATGTCGTCAACTTAGCGAACGATAACCACGAAGTGGTTGAAGGTGAATAGCCCCCGATGAAATCGGGGGTTAGTCGCATAAACGAATTATAACGCCCAACCCCGAATGGGGTTGAATGTTAACACGCCACACTCCATTGTCAATATTCAACCCCATTCGGGGTTGCCCGTTACCTCACCACTTCCACTTTTCCCCCGATTGCATCGG
>JALHRK010000376.1 GCA_022841505.1 Saprospiraceae bacterium
AGATGGCCAAGCTCGTTGTACTTGGTGGTCATCCCCATGATCGCGTACCCTCCATCGGGCGTTTTTACAAAATTGGCGGCTATTCCTATGAATCCGCTGTAGTAAGTGGTATGCCAAAGGATATTGCCGTCCCCGTCTATGCGGTAAAGCCTCGGAATTTGCCGGTTGCAGCCCACGCCCCCAAGCACGTTGTCGCAGTGTTTGGCCAGCAAGGTGTAACCGCCTCCACTTTCTGCCAGCACGGATATGCCCCCGTCTGTTATTGTGGAATCCATGTAGCCTGACCAGAGGACTTCGCCTTGCGGGTTGATTTTAAAATACTCCAGGTCCACATTTGTGGGTTGGGCGCCGCTGGTATCCAAAACGATGTACCGGTCTCCAATGAACAGGAAATTGCCGGCTTCGTCTTCCACGACTTTAATGCCCCGTTCGGTGATGCCGGGGTCGCCGTAGGTGAATGCGAGTGGTTCGGTCTGGCCTATCGCGAAGTGCAGGGCCGCAACCCAAAAAAGTGCTGAAATTATAGATTTGATGGTCATAACAGTCTGGTTTGTAACGAATAATCTTATTCGATTGAGTGGTTTGTCAGCGAAGCAAAATGACTTCGCCTGCTGTAGTTTTTTGTTGTCTGCCTTCGGGCGTTTGCAGGCTATACCGGAGTTGGTAAACAAAAGCCCCTGCCGGCAAGGGTTTGTTTCGGAATTTTCCGTTCCAGCCGAGCGCGGGGTCAGCGCTTTCAAATACCAATTCCCCCCAGCGTGAAAAAAGCTTCAGGTTGTAATCCGAAAAAATACAACTGTGGGGAAAAGGCTGTAGCTCATCATTGATGCCGTCGTCATTGGGGGAAAAAGCGTTGGGCAGGTAGATGCGGCAACAATTTTCCGCAGGCACGTTGATGCTTTGGCTGGCTGATCCACAAGCATTGGCAACGGTGACCGCGTAGTCTGAACCGGCGCCCACCCGGATTACAGGCGTTGTTTCGCCGCCCGACCATTGCAACGAAGCACCGTGAATAGCGATTGCCGTTACCTGAACGGAATCGCCGTAGCAGGGCGTATCCGAAAAACCTGGCAGCAATTCCACCCGGGGCAGTGGATTTTGGGTGGTAAAAAATGCCCGCGTTTTGGACGCACAGGCGTCGCTGACCGTAACGGTATACTTTCCTGGTTCACTCACTTCAATGGAAGGTGTAGTTTCCCCGGTTGACCATAAATAATTGCTGCCGGCGACATCCGGCTGTAAAAAGGCCTTGCTGCCCTCGCAAAAGCTTAGGGTATCCGTTTGGGTAGCAACCCCCGAAAAACTGCGGAAAAGGAAATCAGGAAAATTGGTCAGCCCAATGGTAATGCTGATGCCAGGGTCGGCAGGGAATACAAAAGCTGCCCGTTCGAATGAAGGATTTTCGGAATCCGGACAGTGGATGATGGAAACGGCGGTGGTGCTGTTGACCGATTGGCCAGCACCGATATCGTTCAGGTAAACATTTCCGTCGGGGCCGATTTGCAGGTAGCCGGGAAAAATGAACCCGACATCGGCAATCACAACTTTTGAGGCCGGAATATTTGCGGCGGTTACCTCGTAGCGAATCAATTTATCTCCGTAATCTTCTGATAATTGGTAGAGGTAGCGGCTGTTGGGAGAAAAAGAATAGGTGTAGTAATTGGCCTGCGGCAGCAGGGTCAGCAAGGACAGTACGCCGGTCGCTTTGTCGAAGCGGTATAGCTCGCGGCCAATGCAGAGAAAATTGCCGTCCGGAGAAAACTTCAGCACCAATGGGGCAGCGGTTGCCGCGTTCCGGGCTTGCAGGGTGGGCGCCTGAACGCCTTGCGCAGTGACGGGTACCACTACGAAATTTTTGGTGGTTTGTTCGATCGCGACCAACCAATAATCCTGGCCGTTTTCGTGGAGTGCAAGGGCTAAAAGTTCCGTTGCGTTTTTATAAATCAGTTGATTCGCAACCGTTACGCCACCAAGTCCCGCATTCAGGTTCCTGTCAATGACAAAAAACGAAAGCCCTCGCTGTGTGGCCGGGTTTACGGCGCTGGGCTGCTGGTCCATCGTGAACAGGTAATACTGGTGGTTGGAACCGGGCATGGGCGCGATCACCGAGTTTTGGGCAGCGCTGTACCCGCCGCCTTCCGCATCGCCCATGTTGTAGAGGACTTCGTGGTTTCGGTTCCAGATATAACCTGTTTTAGGGCCATTCGGAATCAAACCCGGGCGTGAACCTCCGCCATTGGTGTAAAACAGCAGGTTGCCTCCTTTATCGCTAATGGCAGCACAACCTTCATAGGCATCAAATACCGGATTGGAGAGGGGCACGGGCGCTCCGGATGAAAAATCCAACCCGGCGCCGTAGCCAAAATACCAGATATTGGCTTCTTTTTGAGCAGGCAGTTTTGAAAAAAACAGGATGACTAAGGCTGCAAGAGCCGTGTAATATTTGCCGGATGACGTCATGGTGATTATAATAATTCAGGTGTAAAAATAGGGAAGTGGGGAGCTGTTTGAAAGTACAATTATTTTGAATTATAGGAGAAATAAATTTGGGATAACAACATAAAATTCTTTTAATTAGGGTTTTATGTTTTTTACTTATAGCATTACGACGTTTTTTTTACCACGAGTTCACATAGGGGTTTTCACAACTTGTCCCGACTCGGCGGGATAGGACACATAGCACAGGGGAGCCGCCTATGTGAACTATTGTGAAAATAACTATGTGAACTATGTGGTAAAAAATATATATGTGGTAAGCTCCTACTTCCCTCTTTTCGCCAGGTCGCTAAGCGAACTATTCAACAAGTGACTTTCGGCCCAGGCCGGGATGTCTAAATAGAGCGTGGCTTTGCGTTCGTAAGGACTCGCGGCGAGTTTCAGCGCCTGCCGGTGGAAACGGTCAAACGCAGCGCGGCTTTCCGCCAATGGCGTGCGGATCAGTTTTTTTACAAATTGCAGGGTCGCTTTTTGCAGCTTGCTGATGTCCTCAGAATTGCCAAAACTGCGGTGCAAGGACTCGGAGAGGTACGCGATCAGGTCGTAGTGGCCCGATTCGTAGTGGCAAAGCAGGTGGAGCAGGCGCGCATTAAAATGCAGGTCTTCGCGCAGGGAACCGCCTTTGAGGTGGATGATTTCGTTCAGGTATTCGAGCGCTTTTTCAAAATTGCCGCAGCCAAAATAGAGGTAAGCAATTTTGTAATAAAAAAGCAGCATCCGGTGAATGTCTGACAGCGCTTCGTATTGCGGAATGGCTTTTTCAATCTCAGGCACCAATGCCAGCCCCGCTTCGTAATCGCCGGTCAGGTAGGAATAATTGAGTTTTGAAAGGTGCAGGTACACAAAAGCAACCATCCCTGAATTGGTGTTGAACAGGTCCCGGCTGGCTGTTGCGAATTCGTCGAAAGCACGCAGATTCCGTGCAAACGTCGCCACATCCCCCAGAAAATACGCCGACATGAGCAGGTAGTACAAGCCCCGCATATACAGGTCCGGGTCTTTGTCTTTCATTTGCGGGTAGGTCTCGAACAGATCTACCCAAAGGCCCGTGTAGTGGCGGCACGAATGAAAATCGAGCAGCACGTAATGGTACCACAGGTAAGACTGGTAGAGGTTGATGCGCTCAAAAAAAGTCAGTTTTTCTGTATTCAGTTTTTCTGGCAGGTTGGACTCAAAAAACGCGCGAACGGCCTGGGCTTCCCGGTCGTTTTTGGCGTGGCCAAACTGGATGTACCAGCCCTGCACGGAAATGTTGAAGTTTGATAATTTGCTGGCGGTGAGGGTGATCTGGCTGCGGAGCAACGACTCTTCCAACAGGTCCTCCATTTTGTTTTTGACCTGCCGGCTCCGCGTGATGTGCCGCGCTTCAATCAATTTTTGAAATTCGAGGATTTCGAGGTGCAAAATATCCTGGTGGTGGTCGAGCGCGATGCGTTTGATGCGTTCGAGCAGTTTCAGGGCCTGCATGTACATGCCCTTGCCGTACAAAATGCGCGCGAAATCAATTTGCTCGCGGATTTCGATGTCTATATTTTTTTGGATATAAACCAGGCGCAGGCTGATGAGGAGTTGTTTGTAGAGGTGGCGTTTCAGGTTCGGGAGCTGCGCCTTTTCCACACCGGCCTGTAATTTTTTCAGCAATTGGGGTTCGTCGTATTCTGCCAGCTTGTCCAAAACATCAAATAATTGCAGAAATTTAGTGCCGCTGCCACTCTCCAAACGGGTTGCGTAGAGGCGAAAATTGCGCTTTTCCGACTTGGAAAGCGACTTTACCAACATAAATAATTGGTCCTTTTGCGAGTTGAGCATAACAAAAAAAGAACAAGCAAGTGATTGATTTATAATTATTTAGCTGGCTTTTATGCCGGATTGGGCATAACATAGCGCTTGAAAATTGAGTGGTAGATAAAGGTTAAGTCAACGTAAATTTGAGGCGTTTTTAAGCCCTATCCTCTTTGCAATTCAAAATCTTTCGAGGTTCGCTTCAGCTACCTTCCGAGAGCCGGGATTTCGCCCGCTATCGGCAGTAACTTTTTTTTTGCATCAGCAAATGTAAGCAAAAGCGAATGACAGCATTGCGTTCAAACAACTTTTAGTCACAAATAAAATAGCTTATTCCAATGGCAAAATTCAAATTCGAGTACATCTGGTTGGATGGCTACAAGCCAGATCCGAATCTTAGAAGCAAGACCAAGGTGTTGGAGTTTGATTCCTACGACGGCGATGTGAACGCATTGCCGGAATGGTCTTTCGATGGCAGCTCGACTCAGCAGGCTGAAGGCCGTTCTTCCGACTGCCTGCTCAAGCCGGTAGCGGTTTACCCTGACGCAGCCCGTACGAATGCGTGGCTCGTTGTTTGCGAAGTACTCAACCCGGACGGCACGCCGCACGAAAGCAATACCCGTGCCCTGATTCAGGACGACAACCCTGATTTCTGGTTCGGTTTCGAGCAGGAATATGTGCTGGAAGAAAACGGAATGCCGATGGGCTTTCCTGAAAAAGGCTACCCTGGCCCGCAAGGTCCTTACTACTGCGCTGTTGGCGCCGGTAAAGTTTCCGGTCGCGACATCGTGGAAGAACACCTCGACCTCTGCCTCAGCGCAGGTTTGGGCATCACGGGCATCAACGCAGAAGTACTGCTGGGCCAGTGGGAATACCAGTGCTTCGGCAAAGGCGCTAAAAAAGCGTCGGATGACCTCATTCTGTCCCGCTACCTCCTGCACCGCGTTACGGAGCAGTACGGCGTGGTGGTCAACCTCCATCCGAAACCGCTGAAAGGCGACTGGAATGGTTCGGGCATGCACACCAACTTCT
Source organism: Saprospiraceae bacterium (assembly GCA_022841505.1). GTDB lineage: Bacteria > Bacteroidota > Bacteroidia > Chitinophagales > Saprospiraceae > JABWAJ01. The sequence goes on from JALHRK010000376.1 coordinate 5,311, forward strand.
CCAACGCTGAAATGCGGGAAGAAGGCGGCAAAGCGCTCTTCGAAGCCATTTGCGAGTCTTTCCGCCCGGTTCACAAAGAACACATTGCCGTTTATGGTTCGAGCAACGAACAGCGCCTGACCGGTCTGCACGAAACGCAGTCCATCCATCAGTTCAGCTACGGCGTCAGCGACCGCGGTTCTTCCATCCGGATTCCGGTATCCACGGCACAAACCTGGAAAGGCTATCTTGAAGATCGCCGCCCGGCTTCCAATGCAGATCCATATTTGGTAACGTCACGGATCATCAAGACCGTAAATACCGCTCTAGTTCCTGCATAGGAATATGCTATTATTTCCTGCCTCTTATTATTGAATAATTTGAGGCGGGTTTTTTAGGTTGGATAAAATAAAACAGGAGTCATTCCCGATCAATGTGGGGATGGCTCCTACTTTTTATTAGAAAACTAATTACCGCACGATCAGTAATTTCCCGCTCTGCGTTCCTCCATCTTCCGTGCGGATCATATAATAGTACATCCCCGGCGGCAAATCGCCCCAATCGAATTGTTGCGGCCTGCCTGCCTGAAAATGCGCCTCCTTTGCCGGCCGCCCCTGCGCATCATACAGCAGGATGCGGCAGCGTTGGTTGTTCCTAAATTCTCCATTGGGGGCTATCCATACCTGCCCGCTGCCTGGGTTGGGATAAACAAGGAAGTGATTATTTCCTGGTAAAGATTCCTCTGTGGCCGTAATGCTGCCATCCGGGTTGATAATGGTCCATTCTTCGCAGCCTTCCACTAAGCAACCCTCCGCGCTGAGGCGTACGAGCCAGACATTGGGGTCGTTGATGAAGGGCATGGCATTGGGGAAGGTATCCTCGTACGCGCCCGTAAAAACTAAGTCACCGTTGGGTAATTCGGCGCCGGCAAGAAA